>DAICZL010000366.1 GCA_027311165.1 bacterium | reverse complement strand
CCACCCGGCCGGTTAACCGCTCCGCAATCGGGATCTGCGAGTACTGCGCGGATCCGAAGCGGAGCCGCTCGCCCATGCCATCGCCACCCAATCCACCGCCGCGCGGCTGTGCGGGCTGCCGGCAGGGCGCCTTCTCGCAGCCCTTCTCGATGGCCTTCCAGCCGATCCTCGACCGGCGCGACGGATCGCTCTTCGCCTATGAGGCGCTGGTGCGCGGCCCGAACGGAGAGCCGGCGGAAACCGTGCTGGGCGCGGTCGACGCCGCCAACCGCTACAGCTTCGACCAGGCCTGCCGGGTCCGCGCGATCGAGCTCGCCGCGTCCCTCGGTCTGGCCGAGACCGGGGCGCATCTGTCGATCAATTTCCTGCCCAATGCGGTCTACGACCCGCGGGCCTGCATCCGCACCACGCTCGAGACGTCGGCGCTGGTGGGTTTCCCGACCGATCGGCTGATCTTCGAGATCACCGAGCAGGAGGAGGTGGCGGATACCGATCACCTGGCGAGCATCGTTCATGCCTATCGCCGCATGGGCCTGCGGACCGCGATCGACGATTTCGGCGCCGGTCACGCCAATCTGACCCTGCTGTCGCGATTCCAGCCGGATATCGTCAAGCTCGACATGGGCCTGATCCGCGGCATCGAGGCCAACCGAGCGGGGCGCCGGCTGGTCGGGGCGATGGTGTCGGTGTGCCAGGATCTGGGGATCCTGTTGATCGCCGAGGGGATCGAGACCGAGGCCGAGCGTGACACGCTGAGCGGCCTGGGCATCTCCCTGATGCAGGGCTATCTGTTCGCCCGCCCCGGGTTCGAGCGGCTGCCGCGGGCGGTTGGCCAGCTCCGCGCGGCGGCACACGCGCCCGGTTGATTGTATCGGAGCCGCAATTCTCGACAATTTTATTGGAAAACCGGTGCCGCACCGATCAGTATAGGAGGCTGATGGTAGGAATACTCTGTTCTAATGTCTCCGCCGCCGATCCCTCCGTTGCGCGTGCCTGCAGGCCTGCCCCCGCGGGACCGACTGATCCCGGCCATCCCCATGGCGGCCATTACAGACCACGCCTGCTGGCAGGGCATGGCGTTCTCGATGGCGTTCCAGCCGATCGTGGACCGGCGGGAAGGATCGGTGTTCGCCTATGAGGCGCTGGTGCGCGGCCCCGCCGGAGAGCCGGCCGAGCGGGTTCTGGCCAATGTCGGCGAGGCGAACTGGCACGCGTTCGACCAGGCCTGCCGGGCACGGGCGATCGAAATGGCCGCCATCCTGAACCTGGCGGCGACCGGGGCTTTCCTGTCGATCAACTTCCTGCCCGGCTCCGCCTTCGAGCCGCTGGCAAGCATCCATTGCACCCTGGACATCGCAAAACGGGTTGGCTTCCCGGCCGAGCGGCTGATCTTCGAGATCAGCGAGCGCGAGCAGCTGGCCGATCCCGACGGGCTGGCCACCATCGTCGCCACCTACCGCCGGCTCGGCCTGCGCGTCGCGATCGATGATTTCGGCGCCGGCTACTCCAACCTCAACCTGCTGACCCGGTTCCTGCCCGATCTTCTCAAGCTCGACATTTCGCTGATCCGCGGGATCGATGAAAATCCGGTCTCGCGGCTGATCGTACGGGGGCTCGTCACGCTCTGCCGCGACCTCGGCGTCGTACCGATCGCCGAAGGAATCGAGACCGTGGGCGAGCAGGATACGCTCTCCGAACTCGGCATCACGCTGATGCAGGGCTTCCTGTTCGCACGGCCGGGCTTCGAGATGCTGCCCGTCGCCGATCAGGCTTCCCGCGACCGGGCCCTCGCCCTGGGCTGAGACGCAGCAGCGCCGCGCACCCCCATCCTGGGGCTGTCCGCTCCCCCCGGTCCCGACAGGCGGTGCCAGCGGCCGTTTCCCGCCGATCCTGGCACCGATCGGGCCGCGCTGGCCCCGCCCCGCCGCCCCTTGAAGGAGCGTCTCCGGCCGTCGGATTTTGACCGGCGCGGCGGTTCGACCTAATCGACCCGGCATGACGATGGAAATCCTGCTGATCCGGCTGGTCGGCCATTGCCGCCGGCATGCTGTCCCCGTGCTGCTGGCCGCCGCCGTGCTCGTGACCCTGGCCGGCGGTCTCGCCGCGACCCGGCTCGCGATGATGACCGACACCGACCAGCTGTTCTCCCCGGACCTGCCCTGGCGCCAGCGGGCGATGGCGTTCGACCAGCTGTTTCCGCAGTTCCGCGACCTGCTGGTCGCGGTGATCGATGCCGACAGCCCCGAGCTGGCGGACGCGACCGCCGCCGGCCTCGCCGCTTCACTGCAGGCCGAACCCAGCCTCATCACCACGGTGCGGCGCCCGGACGCGCTGCCCTTCTTCGCCCGCGAGGGGCTGCTGTTCCTCGACCAGGCTGCGCTCGGCCAGGTACTGGACCGCACGATCGACGCCCAGCCTTTCCTTGGCCAGCTCGCCGCCGATCCCGGCACGCGCGGGCTGTTCGCGGCGCTGGGCCTGCTCGCGATGGGGGCGCAGCGCGATCCGGCGGCGCTCGACGCCTATCGGCCGGCACTCGATGCCTTCCACCAGGCGCTGGCGGGCGTGCTCGCCGGCAAGGCGCGGCCGCTCTCCTGGTCTCGACTGCTCGGCGGGGGGCTCGCCGAACAGGCCGGGCGGTTCCGCTT
>DAICZL010000364.1 GCA_027311165.1 bacterium | reverse complement strand
AAGCCCTGGTGCCCGAACAGGTGCTGAACGCCCCCGCCGCCTCGGCCATGACCCCTGGGCAGCAGGCGCTGGTGAACGCCGCAGGACCACCCGCACCGCCCAATATCCGCCGCCAGGTGGACGCCGAGGCGCAGATGGAGCGGCCCGACCAGTCCTTCACCGACCGGCTGATGTTCTGGAAGCCCACGCCCCTGCCGGGGACCGTGGTCGATCCCCAGAAAGAGGCGCAGCGGCTGCGGGAAAACGCGGCGCTGGGGCAGAGCCCGGAGGCGGGCGATACGCCGATCATCCAGCGGAACGCGCCGAAGAGCTTCCTCGACTCGCTGTTCTGATCCCGCCGGGCTGATGCCCAAGGCGACCTGGCGTCGATCCGTCGAAAGCAGGGCCAGATGTCTGCGCCGCGGCTCGGGCAGCCCTTGGGCATGGCGATCGATGCCATCAGGTCCGCAAGGATCGGCGCAGGGCGGGTCCCATGGGGGAATGAGCGCCCGGCCCCGGTCCGCCGGTCCCTTGTACCGCAGCCTGCGGGCACCGCAGGACCTGGCCCGCGTGAAGCCCCGCAGCCCTGCCGGGCGAGCCGGCCTCAGCCCGGCCCGGGGGGCAATTCGTCGGCCAGAACCTTGAAACTGCTGAGCAGGTTCGGCCCGAAAGTGGTGGCGATCGCGACATCGGCGGCATCCCGCCCGCGCGCCATCAGCACCCGCCCGATCCGCGGGGTGTTGAACCGGGCATCGAAAACATGCCAGTGCCCGCCCAGGAACGCCTCGAACCAGCCGGAAAAATCCATCGGCGCGTCCGAGAGCGGCACACCGATATCACCGAGATAGCCGGTGCAGTAGCGCGCCGGAATGTTCATGCAGCGGCAGAACGCGACCGCCAGATGGGCGAAGTCCCGACACACGCCGGCGCGCTCCTGGAACACCTCCCACGCGGTCTTGGTCGGGCGGGCGTGCTCGTAACCGAAGGTGATGTGGCGGTGGACGAAGTCGCAGATGGCCTGCACCCGCGCCCAGCCCATCGGGGTTCCTTCGAACAATCGCCAGGCCACTTCAGACAACCGGTCGGTCTCGCAGTAGCGGCTGCCCAGCAGGAACACCAGCGTCTCCTCCGGCAGATCCTGCACCGCATGCTGCATCGCCGCGCCATGCACGGGGTCCGGCAGGCCGGTATCATTGATGACGGCGCGGGTGGAGAGCCGGATCTGGCCGGCGGGGGCGACGATGCGGCTGACCCAGTTGCCGAACAGGTCGCGATAGCCCGAAACCGGCACCGACGGGGACGTGATCAGATAATCCGGCACGACCAGATCCGAAACCCGGGAATGGTGGACATGCACGGTCAGCAGCATCGGCGTCGGCTGCGGCAGGTCGTAGATGAACTCATAGCCGATGGCGATCTTCACGATGCGGTTCCTCGTCTCGCTGTTACCGGGGGGGCTGTTCCGGCTGGGCACGTCTCAGGGCGGGGTACCCGGGCACGGGATGCAGTCCCGGTCCTCAGGCCAGACTGGAGAGCGAGCCAGACTGGAGAGCGAGCCAGACTGGGGAGCGAGCCAGGCTGGGGAGCGAGCGGCGCCGCCGCACCCGGCGGCGGGGTCCGCGCAGGGTCAACGCCGCAAGGCTCGGGCGGTTGCCTCATTCCACGACCCGGACCCTCGGGCCCGCTCGCCGCCGGCGATACACGCTTCGCGTCCGGCTCCTGCAAGCTGGCGATTGACCCGTTCCGGGACGATCCGCGCGGTTGAACGAATTAAATGCCGCAACGATCCGGGTTCCGGATCGCTCAGCTCATCGCGCCCCATTGAGGAGTCGCGCCCATCACCGTGCCGAACGGTCACATTGCGCCAAAAGCCCGTTCCGCCACAAGGGGCGGAAAGGTGAGCGCGGGTGCGAGGGGGGGATCGCGGAGGAATGTCCAGGACCGGGGTCTGCCCCCATGGTCCGTCGGGCCAAAGGCGGGCGGGACACGCCCCGCCTCACCTCCCGATAAGAGGCCGCATTTCCTGGAGGCCGTCTCCAGGGAATGCGGGTCGGCAGGCCCTTGGGGCGTGTCCCGCACCGCGGAACACGCCCCAAGGGTTCAGGCCAGCTGGTTGCCGATCGGCAGGCTGCGGATGCGCTTGCCGGTCGCGGCGAAGATCGCATTGCACAGCGCCGGCGCGAACGGCGGCACGCCGGGCTCGCCCACGCCGCTCGCGTGGTTCGCGAACGTGGCCGGAACCACATGCACGTTGGTCACCTTCGGTGACTCGTCGATGCGCACCATCGGGTAGTTGTCGTAGTTGCTCTGCTCGACGCGGCCATCCTTGAAGGTGATGGCGCTGTATTTCGCGAGCGTCAGGCCCATCACCGCGGCGCCCTGGAACTGGCTCTCGATACGTTCCGGGTTGACGTGGAAGCCGCAATCCACCGCGTAATCCACCTGCGGCACGCTGATATTGCCCTTGCCGTCCACCTTCACGTGCACGACCGTCGCGATATAGCTGACGAAGCTGCGATGGGCGGCGATGCCCATGCCCTCGCCCGCCGGCAGCGTCTTGCCCCAGCCGGCCTTCTCGGCCGCCATCTCGGCCACCCGGCGCAGCCGGCCGGCGTCGATCGGATGGGTGTCCCACGGCTCGCCGTAGTTCCACAGCTCGTCGGTCAGCTGCTTGCGCATGTCGTCGATCCGCGGCGGACCGATGATCTCGAGCAGCATGTCCTTCGGATCCTTGCCCAGCTCATGGGCAAGCTCGGCGATGAAGCTCTGCATCGCGAAGCCGTGGGGCACGTTGTACACCGACCGGTACCAGCCGATCCGGGCATGGGCATCGGCCTTGCCGTTCAGCGCCAGGATGTTCGGCACGTCATAGGGCAGATCGACCAGGCCCATGCCCTGCTCGAGCGGCATCAGATGGTCGGCGCCGGCCTTGAAGGTGGACAGGATGGTCGGGGCCGCGCAGGCGTGCTTCAGCGCCACCACCTTGCCGTTGGCATCGACGCCCGCCTCGATCTTCTGGGCCGCCACGGTGTGGTAGAAGGCGTGCTGCAGATCATCCTCGCGGGTCCACTGCACCTGCACCGGCACGCCCATCGCCTTGGACAGCAGACCGGCTTCCAGCACGTAGTCGCATTTGGACTTCCGCCCGAAGCCGCCGCCCAGCAGGGTGACGTTGACCTTCACCTTGTCGATCGGCAGTTCGAGCAGCTTGGCCAGATCCTCGCGCGTGCCATAGGGGCTCTGCACCGGCGCCCAGACCTCGGCGCCGTCCTTGGTCACGCTGACCAGCCCGACCGGCGGCTCCATCGTCGCATGCGAGAAATGCGGCGTGTAGTATTCCGCCGAGACCACCTTGGCGGCCGATTTCAGCGCCGCATCGGCATCGCCGAGCTTGCGCACCACCTTGTCGGGATTGCGCGCCGATTCCTCGAGCGTGGCCCGGAAGGCGACGGAGTCGTAGGTCTTGTTCGGCCCGTCATCCCAGACGATCTTGAGCTTGTCGCGGCCCTGGATCGCCGAGCCGGTATTCTTGGCGATCACCGCGACCCCGCCCAGCGGCAGGAACTTGGTGCCAGGCGGCTGCCAGCCCTTGGCCTCCATCACCTTGATCACGCCCGGCACCTTCATCGCCTCGGTCGCGTCGAACGACACGACCTTGCCGCCCACCACCGGCGGACGGGCGATCACGGCATAGACCTTGCCCGGCAGCTTCACGTCCGCGCCATAGGTCGCGCGGCCGGTGGTGATGTTGAACAGATCGACGATCTGGACGTTGCCCTTGCCGATATAGCGATAGGTGGCAGGGTCCTTGAAGGTCAGCGTATCGGTGGCCGGCGTCGCCATCGCCGAGGCGGCCACGGCCAGCGCCCCATAGCCGAGCTTCTTGCCGTTGGTCTTGTTCACCACCTCGTGCAGGCCGGCGGCGACGTCGGAGACCGGAACCCCCCACTGCTTGGCGGCGGCGGCTTCCAGCATCATCCGCATGGCCGCGCCGCAATCGCGCATCGGCTGGTAGAAATGCCGCAGGCTGCGCGAGCCGTCAGTGTCCTGGTTGCCGTATTTCGGCTCGTCGCCGGGCGCCTGGACCACGGTCACCCGCGACCAGTCGGCGTCCATCTCCTCGGCCACCACCATCGGCAGGCTGGTGCGCGAGCCGGTGCCCATCTCGGAGCGGTGGGCGACGATGGTCACCTGGCCCGACGGGTCGATCGAGATGAACACATGCGGGTCGCTGACCATGCCATGCGGCATGCCCATGCCGCCGGTGTCGTAGTGCATGCTGTCCGCCGCGCGGGCGGTGGAGGGCCCGAGCCGCGCCATCAGCACGAAGGCGCCAGCGGCGCCGGCGCCGGCGAACAGGCCGCGGCGGCTGACATTCTCGATCACGTGGCGCGCGGACTTGGCCGGCGCGGCGCTGGTCTGGTTGATATGGGTCATCGCATCACACTCCCGTCGCGGCGACGCGGACGGCCGTGTGGATGCGCTGGTAGCAGCCACAGCGACAGATATTGCCCGCCATCGCGGTATCGATTTCCTCGTCCGAGGGATTGGGCGTCTTGGCCAGCAGCGCCGCCGCCTGCATGATCTGGCCAGCCTGGCAGAAGCCGCATTGCGGCACGTTCACCTGGCGCCAGGCCTTCTGCACGGGATGGTTGCCGTGCGCGTCCAGCCCTTCGATGGTGACGATCTTCTTGCCCGCGACCTCGCCGAGCAGCATGCCGCAGCTGCGCACCGCCTCGCCGTCCAGATGCACGGTGCAGGCGCCGCACAGCGCCGCGCCGCAGCCGAATTTCACGCCCGTCATGCCAAGCTCGTCACGCAACACCCAAAGCAGCGGCAGCGACGGATCGGCATCCACCTTCCGCTCCTGCCCATTCACATTGAGGGTAATCATTCGCCGCTCTCCTCCTGTTCCGCGTCCTACGATCGGCGCTGGATTATCTAAAAGCCCTGGGTCACTCGCAGCGCTCTCAAGCCGGGACCGCATGCGCGATCAACCGGACCCATGATTTCATCATCAGCCGTGGAGAGCGCAAACGCAAGAGCGCGCGAAAGCCACCGGTGGTCAAGGCTGGCCGACCAGCCTGGACCACCATTCTTCGCCGCAAGCCCATCAGGGGCTGGACATGATGGCGCTGTCATGGATAATTCGCGGTCCAAGAAGCAAGGCGGAATGAATGAGGGAACGGGAAGCTCCGCAGCGTGCTGCGTGCGAGCGTCGGGTGGTTCTTGGAATGGGTCTCGGCCTCGCGCTGGCATCCTCCGCCCTGGCGGAGGAAGACCCCAAGAAGATGCGTCCGCAGCCAGGCGATCACCTGGTGTTCGTCAGCGGCGACCGGGAAGGCCAGAAGGTCCGGCCTCAGGACCTGCCGGTTGGCGGACCCCAGGAACAGGCGATGCCGATCGATCCGAAAACCGGAACGATACGCGAGGGTTCGCCCTACAATCTGGTGCTGGTGCTGCGGCTCGATCCGGCCCTGATGGGCGATGAGACACGGGAACGCGCGGCCGACGGGGTGGTCGCCTATTCGGGGATCTGCAAACACCAGGGCTGTCCGGTCACGATGTGGCTGAAAGAGGAGGCGCTGATGTTCTGCGCCTGTCATGGGTCCCAGTACGATCCCCGGCACGCGGCGGCGGTGGTCGCGGGGCCGGCGCCGCGACGGCTGCCGGCGCTGCCGCTGCGCCTCGATGGCGAATTCGTGGCGGTGGCGGAAACCTTCACCGGCAGTGTCGGACCACAGGATATCTGACGACGCGCTGCCGAAGCCTGGCTGACCGACCGCGGGTGACCCCGCCCATGATGGCAAGTCCCGCGCGGCAAAAGCGGGCGATGCGGCACTGGCGGGTCGCACATTCGGTGTCTGCCATCGCCCCCCCCGTGTTTGGCGAAGCGGGGGCTGGGCGAAGCGGGGG
>DAICZL010000359.1 GCA_027311165.1 bacterium | reverse complement strand
ATATGCAGGCTTCTCCGATCAAGATGGTGGAGGCGCTATGGGGTGGCGCGTTGCCGACCTTCGACAGCATCGACGGCGCCAACGAACTCATCGGCGCGCTGGTGATGGGACTGTGGAACCGGCTCACGCGCCATCAGGAACGCTCGGCGCCCTTCCGGCTGACGCGCCTCGACGTTCCGGCCACGCGCGACGGGATAGCCACACTCGCCCGGCTGCGACGCGAGGAGCTGGAGGGATTCGTCGAAGGGCTCTTCGACGACAAGGAACGCATCGACCTGCCGGAACGAGCGCACAAAGCGCTTGGCACATTGGCGGAGATCCGCGCGATGCTGGAAGCGTCGCAGGTCTTGGCGGAGGACCCGACCAAGCCGGCCCCACCCGGCGAGATTGCTGTCACGCTCGGTCATTTCCGCGAACTGACCCGCATCGCCGAGCACGAGATGCACGAGGCCCTGCTGTCCTGCACCCGCGCGCGCAGGCAGATGCTGGCGGCACTGCCGGCGAGCCGGCCAGTGCTGCACTGATCAGGCGCCGATGTGCGCACGCTACACCAGTTTCCTGCCGCCTGAAGCGATCGCCCGGCTGTTCCACACGACCGGCGCGTTGCCCAACGTCGCCCCGTCCTGGAACGTCGCGCCGAGCCAACAGGGGATGGTGGTGCGGCGGCACCCGGAAAACGGCGCGCGGCATCTCGACCTGCTGACCTGGGGCCTGGTGCCGCACTGGACAAACGATCTGCAAGCGGCGCGGCGGCCGATCTGCACCACGCGCTCTACGTCCAATGCCGGGACAAGGCGGGGCGCGAGGCCAGTCCAACAGCTGCGATCATCGATAGCCAGGGCGTCAAGAGCGCGGAAAAAAGGGCTTTCGGACCGGCGCGGCTTTGACGCGCGCAAGAAAATCAAGGGCGAGAAGCGCCATGCCCTGGTCGACACGCAGGGCCTGCTGATGCTCGCCGTGGTCCATGCCGCCGATATCTAGGACCGCGATGGCGTCGTGGTGCTGATGGCAACGATGTTCGGGCTGTTTCCCTTCCTGCTGAAGCTCTACGCCGACATTGGCTATCAAGGGCCAAAATTCCAGATCGGGCTGCGCCGGGTCTGCCGCACGGTCAACGTCGAGATCGTCAAGAGATCCGATTCCGGCAAGTTCGTCGTCCTACCCAGGCGATGGATCGTCAAGCGCACTATCGCCTGGCTGAACAGATGCCGCAGGTTGGCCAAGGCTGGGAGCGCATCAACCAGAACGCGCTCGCGTTCCTACGCTGGGCATCAATTGGGCTCATGGTCCGAAAGCTCCGCAACATCACAATATGATCGTGGATGGACTCTGAGGACGGAAGAAAAGCCTCTGTCGATGTGCAGCATCAGCGCCAGTCCGAATTGCGCGCCACTCTATCCGAAGCCACACCCATTCTAACTCTGGTATTGCAGACGCCTTCTCTCGACGGCGACATCGTCCGCCACCATGAACGCGACCAAGATCCTCTGGGGCCAGGTCCTCCTCGTCGGCGCCGTCGTGCTTGCTTTCGTCTGGGGAGCGACAGAGTGGGTTGCTTGGCGCCTGGCGTTCCAATCCCAGCTCTGCCACCCGTGGTTCGACGTCTTCGGCTGGCCGCTCTATCAACCGTCGGCCTTTTTCTGGTGGTGGTTCGCCTACGACGCCTATGCGAGGGATATCTTCGTCGAAGGCGCCTGCATCGCCGCTTCCGGCGGAATCGCCGCCGTGATCGTTGCGATCGCCATGTCCGTTTGGCGGGCTCGGGAGGCCAAGCGCGTCACGACCTATGGCTCCGCACGCTGGGCTGAGACGCGCGAAGTTCGTGAGGCGCGCCTGCTCGGCCACGACGGCGTGCTGCTCGGCCGCTGGCGCGACGATTATCTCCGCCACGACGGGCCGGAGCATGTTCTGTGCTTCGCGCCGACCCGCAGCGGCAAGGGCGTCGGTCTCGTCGTCCCGACCCTGCTGACCTGGCCGGGATCGGCTATCGTCCATGACATCAAGGGCGAGAACTGGACGCTGACCGCGGGCTGGCGCGCGCGGTTCGGCCGCGTGCTGATCTTCGATCCGACCAATGCGCAAAGCGCCGCCTACAACCCGCTGCTGGAGGTGCGCCGCGGCGAGTCAGAGGTGCGCGACGTCCAGAACATCGCGGACGTGCTGGTCGATCCAGAAGGCGCGCTGGAGAGGCGGAACCACTGGGAGAAAACCAGCCATTCACTCCTCGTCGGCACCATCCTGCATGTGCTCTACGCCGAGCCGGACAAGACTCTCGCCGGCGTTGCCAATTTCCTGTCCGATCCAAGGCGGCCGATCGAGACGACGCTACGGGCGATGATGACGACGCCGCATCTCGGTCAGACGGGCGTCCATCCCGTCGTCGCCAGTTCTGCGCGGGAACTGTTGAACAAAAGCGAGAACGAGCGCTCAGGCGTGCTGTCCACCGCCATGTCGTTCCTTGGCCTGTATCGCGATCCGGTGGTGGCCGCCGTGACGCGCCAACGCGACTGGCGCATCCGCGACCTCGTCGAAGGCGAACGGCCGGTGACCCTCTACCTAGTAGTGCCGCCGTCCGACATCAGCCGGACCAAGCCGCTGGTCCGGCTGATCTTGAACCAGATCGGCCGGCGCCTGACCGAGGATCTGAATGCGAAGGGCAAGCGTCACCGCCTGCTGCTCATGCTCGACGAATTCCCGGCTCTGGGCCGGCTCGATTTCTTCGAGAGCGCCTTGGCGTTCATGGCCGGTTACGGCCTGAAGGCGTTTCTGATCGCGCAGTCGCTGAACCAGATCGAGAAGGCCTACGGTCAGAACAATTCGATCCTCGACAACTGCCATGTGCGCGTCAGCTTCGCCAGCAACGACGAGCGCACCGCCAAACGGGTGTCGGACGCACTCGGCACCGCGACCGAAATGAGAGCCATGAAGAACTACGCGGGCCATCGGCTCAGCCCTTGGCTCGGCCACCTGATGGTCTCCCGTCAGGAGACGGCGCGCCCGCTGCTGACACCTGGCGAAGTGATGCAGTTGCCCCATGACGATGAGCTGGTCCTGGTCTCGGGCTGCCATCCGATCCGGGCAAAGAAGGCGCGGTACTTCGAAGACCCGCAGATGAAGGTACGCATCTTGCCGCCGCCGAAGTTCACCGCCCTGGCTGCACTGGGGCTCACAGAAATCCGAGCGACATCGATAGCAGGCGACTGGGATGGCGTGGTGGTATCGTCGCCGTTCGCCGCCTCGACCGAGGACCCGGCCAATTCCGGCATTCGCCGCGAGCCCGAATTGCCTGAACCGGAAGAAATTGCCCCGGAGCCGCGCAAGCCGGTCCACGAGTTCGATCCCCTGGAGGATGAGACCGACGACGAGGTCCAGCGCCAGCGCGTAATGGAACGCAATTTCAGGACGGTCACGCGCCAGACGGCGATCGACCCCGCCGATGACCTCGGGATGTGAGATCATGCGGACGAAGCACACCTTCCGATTGCCGCCCGATCTCGCGCGCAAGCTTGCCGACTATGCAGCGCGCAAGCGCGTGCCGCAGGCACTAATCGTGGAAGCTGCACTGGCCTCGCATCTGTCGCCGGATGGGGCCGACCGGCTGGAGGCGGCGCTGGCACGCCGGCTTGATCGGATGAGCCGGCACCTGGAGCGGATCGAGCGCCATGTCGATATCTCCAACGAGGCGCTCGCGGTATTCGTACGCTTCTGGCTGACCAGCACGCCCGCGCTGCCGGACGCCGCCCTTGCGGCTGCGCAGACCAAAGGCCGTGAGCGATACGAGGGCTTCGTCGAGGCGCTCGGGCGACGTCTTGCCCGCGGGCGGAAGCTGTCGGACGAGATCTGCCAGGACGTGGGCGAGACGGCGCCATCTTCCGGCGAGCAAGCGTAATGCTTGTGACCAGCGACAATCCCGGCCGCATGTCTTTCTAACCCCGAGCCCTCCGTCCTCATCGCCGTTGTTGCATGGACCCATTTCCGGCTCTTTCTAATCAACCCCGGTGATCAATCCGCCTCGAAGAGGCGAGTTTTCGGGGTTCGCAGTGACGACGATCTCGTTCCGCTCAGAAGCCTTCGCGCGCGGCGCCCGCATGCTGCGCACCGCGCTTGGGCCCGCGATTGCCGGCTATCTCGAAGACCCCAGCGTTGTCGAGGTGATGCTCAATCCCGATGGCCGTCTCTGGATCGACCGGCTGTCGGGCGGGCTTGAGGACACCGGTTGTCGCGTCACCCCGGCCGATGCCGAGCGCATCGTCCGGCTCGTCGCCCATCATGTCGGCGTCGAGGTCCATGCCGGCAGTCCGCGCGTCTCGGCCGAATTGCCGGAAAGCGGGGAGCGGTTCGAGGGCCTGGTGCCGCCGGTGGTGGCCGCGCCCTGCTTCGCCATCCGCCGCCCGGCCGTCGCGGTGTTCACGCTCGGCGATCACGTCGAGGCCGGCATCATGACCGGCGGCCAAGCCGAGTTGCTACGGCTCGCGGTCGCCGCGCGCAAGAACATCCTCGTCGCCGGCGGCACCTCGACCGGCAAGACCACGCTGGTCAACGCGCTGTTGGCCGAGGTGGCCAAAACCGGCGACCGCGTGGTGCTGATCGAGGATACGCGCGAGCTGCAATGCGCCGCGCCCAACCTCGTTTCGCTACGCACCAAGGAAGGCGCGGCCTCCCTCTCCGATCTCGTCCGCTCCTCGCTGCGGCTGCGGCCCGACCGCATTCCGATCGGCGAGGTGCGCGGCGCAGAGGCGCTCGATCTCCTCAAAGCCTGGGGCACCGGCCATCACGGCGGCGTGGGTACGCTGCACGCGGGCTCCGCCATCGGCGCGCTGCGCCGGCTGGAGCAGCTCATCCAGGAAGCCGTTGTCACCGTGCCCCGCGCGCTGATCGCCGAGACCATCGACGTGATCGCGGTGCTGTCCGGGCGGGGCGCTGCCCGCCGTCTCGCCGAGCTCGCCGCCGTCGGGAACCTCGGTCCCGACGGCGATTACGTCCTTACCCCAGCAGGAGAGCCCTGATGCTCACTCATCTCCGTGACCGCTTTGCGGCGGCGTCCGCCTTCGCCTTCTTCGTCCTCGCCACGGCACCGGCATACGCCGCCGGCTCCAACATGCCGTGGGAACAGCCGCTGACGCAGATCCTGGATTCGATCCAGGGGCCAGTCGCCAAGGTTGTCTCCGTCATCGTCATCATCACCACCGGCCTGACGTTGGCCTTCGGCGAGACCTCCGGCGGGTTCCGGCGGCTGATCCAGATCGTCTTCGGCCTCAGCATTGCCTTCGCGGCATCCAGCTTCTTCCTGACCTTCTTCCAGTTCGGCGGCGGAGCGCTGGTCTGATGGATCAGGCCGAACTGATCGCCGGGTTCTATGCGCCGGTCCATCGCGCGCTCACCGAGCCGATCCTGCTGGGCGGCGCACCGCGCACGGTGGCGATCCTGAACGGCACGCTCGCCGCCGCCGTTGGGCTCGGACTGCGCCTCTGGAGCGTCGGCGGCGCCATCTGGCTGATCGGCCATCTTGACGCGGTCTGGGCCGCCAAGCGCGATCCGGCCTTCGTCGATGTCGTGCGCCGGCACCTGCGCTACCCGCAGCATCTGGTGGCGTAAGGCCGGACATGATGAACCTCGCCGAATACCGCCATCGCAGCCAGAGCCTGGCCGACTTCCTGCCCTGGGCGGCACTGGTCGAGCTGGGCATCATTCTCAACAAGGACGGCTCCTTCCAGCGCACGGCGCGGTTCCGCGGCCCCGACCTGGATTCGGCGACGCCGACCGAACTCGTCGCGATCACTGGCCGTCTGAACAATGCGCTGCGGCGTCTTGGCTCCGGCTGGGCGATCTTCATCGAGGCGCAGCGCCTGCCGGCCAATCGCTATCCAGAAAGCGATTTCCCCGACGCCGCCTCGTGCCTGGTCGATGCCGAGCGCCGCGCGCAGTTCGAAGAAGAAGGCGCGCATTTCGAGAGCCAGTATTTTCTGACGCTAGTCTGGTTGCCGCCGGCCGAGGACGCCGCCCGCGCCGAGGCCTGGCTCTATGAAGGCCGTGCCCGCGACGGCGCCGATTGGCGCGCCGCGCTGGCGGGGTTCATCGACCGCACGGATCGGGTGCTGGCGCTGATCGAAGGCTTCATGCCCGAGGCCGAGTGGCTCGATGACCCCGAGACGCTGACCTACCTGCATTCCTGCATCTCGACCCGCCGTCAGCGCGTCCGCGTTCCTGAAACCCCGATGCACCTCGACGCCATCCTGGTGGACGAGGAACTGACCGGCGGCCTCGAACCTCAACTCGGCGGTGCGCATCTCCGCACGCTCACAGTCATGGGCTTCCCGTCGCGCACCTGGCCAGGACTGCTGGACGATCTGAACCGGCTGGCCTTTCCCTATCGCTGGTCCACCCGCGCGATCTGCATGGACAAGACTGACGCCACCAAGGTGCTCGGCCGCATCCGCCGCCAATGGTTCGCCAAGCGCAAATCGATCATGGCGATCCTGAAAGAGGTGATGACCAACGAGGCGTCCGTGCTGATGGACAGCGACGCGGCCAATAAGGCGCTGGACGCCGATCAGGCGCTTCAGGAATTGGGATCCGATCTGGTCGGCCAGGCCTATGTCACGGCCACCATCACCGTCTGGGATACCGACCCTCGCGTCGCGGAGGAACGCCAGCGCCTAGTCGAGAAGACCATTCAGGGCCGCGACTTCACCTGCATGCGCGAGACGGTCAACGCGATAGAGGCGTGGCTCGGGTCATTGCCCGGCCATGTCTACGCCAATGTCCGCCAGCCGCCGGTATCGACGCTCAACCTCGCCCACATGATGCCGTTCTCGGCCGTGTGGGCGGGGCCGGAACGGGATGAGCATTTTGGGGCGCCCCCGCTGTTCTTCGCCCGTACGGAGGGCTCCACTCCGTTTCGGTTCTCGCTGCATGTCGGTGATGTCGGCCACACGCTGATTGTGGGGCCGACCGGCGCCGGCAAGAGCGTGCTGCTGGCGCTGATGGCGCTCCAGTTCCGCCGCTATCCGGGTGCCCAGATATTCGCGTTCGATTTTGGCGGCTCGATCCGCGCCGCCGCATTGTCGATGGGCGGCGACTGGCATGACCTCGGTGGTGCGCTGTCGGTCGACATCACCGAACCCGTCGCCCTTCAGCCGCTGTCACGGATCGACGATGCCGGCGATCGCGCCTGGGCGGCGGATTGGGTCGCAGCACTGCTGGCCCGCGAGTCCGTCACGGTCACCCCGGAACTGAAGGAGCATCTATGGTCCGCGCTCACTTCGCTTGCGTCGGCACCGGTGTCGGAACGGACGATCACGGGCCTGTCCGTCCTGTTGCAGTCCAACGCGCTGAAGCAGGCCTTGCAGCCCTACACGCTGAACGGCCCTTGGGGCCGGCTGCTCGATGCCGAGACCGAGCGTCTTGGCGAGGCGGAGGTTCTGGCGTTCGAGACCGAGGGGCTGATCGGCGCGGGTGCCGCACCCGCCGTGCTGTCCTATCTGCTTCACCGCATCGAAGATCGTTTCGACGGCCGGCCCACGCTGCTGATAATCGACGAGGGCTGGCTCGCACTCGACGACAAAGGGTTCGCCGGCCAGCTTCGCGAATGGCTGAAAACGCTGCGGAAGAAGAACGCGAGCGTCATCTTCGCTACTCAGTCTCTGGCCGACATCGACGGCAGCGCCATCGCGCCCGCAATCATCGAGAGCTGCCCGACGCGGCTGTTCCTGCCAAATGAACGCGCGCTGGAACCGCAGATCGCGACCACCTACCGCCGCTTCGGGCTGAACGATCGGCAGATCGAAATCCTCAGCCGCTCGACGCCCAAGCGCGACTATTACTGCCAGTCGCGGCGCGGCAATCGCCTGTTCGAGCTGGGCCTCTCCGAGGTAGCGCTCGCCTTTACCGGAGCCTCCTCGAAAACCGATCACGCTGCCATCGCCGCAATCATGGCCGAGGCCGGCAAGTCCGAGTTCGCCGCCGCTTGGCTGCGCTCCAAGGGGCTGCATTGGGCGGCCGACATGCTCACCCAGAATTCGGAGGTCTCACAGTGACTCGTCATCGTTTTCGTGTCGCGCTTGCCGCCGGCGTCGGCGCGTTCACGCTCGCTACCGCGAACGTGCCGGCGCACGCGCAATGGATCGTCTTCGATCCAACCAACTATGCGCAAAACGTGCTGACCGCCGCGCGCGAGTTGCAGCAGGTCAACAACGAGATTCAAGGCCTGGAGAACCAGGCCACCATGTTGGTCAATCAGGGTCGTAATCTCGCAAGCCTGCCCTATTCGTCGCTGGCCACGCTCGAACAGTCGATCGCCCAGACCCAGCAACTCCTGATCCAGGCGCAGGGAATCGCCTACAGCGTCACCACGATCGATCAGGCGTTCACGCAGACCTATCCGCAGGCCTATTCCAGCGCGACCTCATCGCACCAGCTTCTCGCGGATGCGCAGGCGCGATGGCAAAACGCGCGCGGCGGCTTCCAGGACGCGATGCGTGTCCAAGCTGGCGCGGTGCAGAACCTTGACTCGACTCGAACCCAGGTCGATGCGCTCGTCTCGTCAAGCCAATCGGCGACGGGCGCGTTGCAGGCTGCGCAATCGGGCAACCAGCTCGCGGCACTTCAGACCGAACAGCTTGCAGATCTGACCGCCGTGATGGCCTCGATCGCACGCGCTCAGAGTCTGGACGGCGCGCGCCAAGTCGAGAGCCAGGCCCAGGGCCAACAGCAACTCCAAAACTTCCTCAACTATGGGGTCGGCTATCAGCCCGGAACCGCGCAAATGTTCCACTGATGCGCGGCTTGGTGCGCAATATCCCCATCATCGGCCGAACCGCCGGCTGTGTCCTGGTCGCGATGGCGATCATCGCGGTCGCTCTGCATTTCCACCCTCGGGAGCCGTCGCGACCCTCGGCGACAAACGCGGCGGCGTTGCATGCTGATCCGCTGGCGGCGGCGCTCGCGCGTTGCCAGGCGCTTGGAATGGCGGCCGAAAGCGACGCCGCCTACCAAACAACCTGGGACGAGAACCGCCGACGGTTCTTTACCTATAAGCCCGCGCCTGAGGCTCGGTAGACGCGATGGGCGGCACGGGCGTCATCGACGGGTTCCTCGGGACTTTCACCCAATACATCGATTCTGGCTTCGGCGTGGTGCAGGGGGATGTGCGCTGGCTGGCCGGCATGCTGATCGGCATCGACATCACGCTCGCCGGCTTGTTCTGGGCGTTGGCACCCGATGAGGACGCGCTTGCCCGGCTGATCAAGAAGACGCTCTATATCGGCGTCTTCGCCTTCATCATCGGCAACTACAACAACCTCGCCCAGATCATCTACAATTACTTCGCTGGGCTCGGCATCGAGGCGGGCGGCGGCACGATGAACGCGTCGAAGCTTCTGCAGCCGGGCAAGCTCGCCCAGGTCGGCATCGATGCCGGTAAGCCCATCCTGACCTCGATCTCTGGGATGATGGGCTTCACCAGCGTCTTCGCGAACCTGGTGCAGATTATCATCCTGCTCGTCGCCTGGATGATCGTCGTCATCAGCTTTTTCATCATGGCGATCCAGCTCTTCGTCAGCCTGATCGAATTCAAGCTGACGACGCTCGCCGGTTTTGTGCTGGTGCCGTTCGGCCTGTTCGGGCGCACCGCCTTTCTCGCCGAGAAGGTGCTCGGCAACGTCGTATCATCCGGCGTGAAGGTTCTGGTGCTGGCCGTGATCGTCGGCATCGGTTCAACGATCTTTAGCCAGTTCACGAATGGCTTCAACAATCCGCCGACCATCTCCGACGCGCTGACGCTGATCCTTGCCTCCCTGGCGCTACTGGGTCTGTCGATCTACGGGCCGGGCATCGCCAACGGCCTGATCGCTGGCGGCCCACAGCTTGGCGCGGGCGCCGCAGTTGGCACGGGTCTCGCCGTGGCCGGCTTCGGCGCTTCGAGCGCTGGGCTCGTGGCCGGCGGAGTCGGCGCCATCGGTGCGGCCGGCGATGCGGTGGCTCGCGCCGCGCGCGGCGGCGCATCGATCGCAGGCGCCGTCACTTCCGCTTATCGCGCCGGCGGCTTATCCGGCGTGGCCGAGGCCGCCGGCTCCGCCGCGATGAGCCCGCTGTGGCGTGCCGCCGCCAGCATGCGCGAAAGCTACGCCGCAGGGGGCAGGGCCGTGACGGGAGAAGGGTCGGGAGCCGGCGTGTCCGGTGGCGCCGCCGGTCAGCAGGCCGATGCATCCGGCCCGCCCGCCTGGGCGCGCCGGATGCAGCGCAACCAATCAATCAGCCGCGGCGCCAGTGCCGCCCATCAGGCGATCCGCTGCGGCGATCATCCGTCGAGCGGCAGCGGCATCAACCTGTCCCAAGGGGAATGATCCATGTTCCGACGACCCACCGTCCGCTACGGCAAGACGCCCAAACCCGAGACTCCCTACCAGCGCGCCGGCCAGGTCTGGGATGACCGCATCGGCTCCGCTCGCGTGCAGGCGAGGAACTGGCGGCTCGCCTTCTTCGGCGCGCTGGCCCTCAGTGGCGGCCTCGCTGGTGGGCTGATCTGGCAATCGGCGCGCGGCACAATCACACCCTGGGTGGTGCAGGTCGACAAACTTGGCCAGGCGCAGGCGGTCGCGCCCGCGACCGCTGACTACCATCCGACCGATCCGCAGATCGCCTGGCACCTCGCCCGCTTCGTCGAGGAGGTGCGCAGCATCCCCGCCGATCCCGTCGTGCTGCGCCAGGACTGGCTCGATGCCTACCACTACGTCACCGACAAGGGCGCGCTGGCGCTGAACGATTACGCGCGCACCAGCGATCCCTTCTCGAAAGTCGGCAAGACGCAGGTCGCCGTCGAGGTCTCCAGCGTCATCCGCGCCTCGGCCGACAGCTTCCGCGTCGCCTGGACGGAGCGTCGCTACGTCGATGACGCGCTGGCCGCCACAGAGCACTGGAGCGCCATCCTAACCGTCGTGGTGCAGCCGCCGACCGACGCCGATCGGCTGAAGAAGAACCCGCTCGGCGTCTACGTCCATGCCCTCAACTGGTCAAAGGAGATCGGCTGATGCGCGCAGCGCCCATCGCAATCCTTCTGCTTGCCGGCACGTCGCTCGGAGCCTGCTCCACCTGGAAGCCGCCGGAGATCAAATACGACGACACGCCGCGCGAGGCGGTGCTGACGCCTGATCCGCCGAAGCCGGTGGAGATCGTGCAGTTGCCGCAGCCTTTGCCATTGCCGGGTCAGCTCAAGCCGATCCCCGGTGCCAAAACCGCTCCGCCGGAAGCTGCCGATCCACGCGCACGCGTCGAGCAAGCCAATGGCGCGGCGCGCGTGCAGCCCACCCGGACCGGATACATTAACGCAGTCCAGGTCTATCCCTTCTCGGACGGCGCGCTCTATCAGCTTTACGCCGCGCCCGGCGAAATCACCGACATCGCGCTGGAAGCCGGCGAGCAGCTTGTCGGACCCGGCCCGGTGGCCGCTGGTGACACCGTGCGCTGGATCATCGGCGACACCGAGAGCGGATCTGGCGCTACCAAGCGGGTGCATATCCTGGTCAAGCCAACCCGGCCGGATCTCGTTACCAACCTGATCATCAACACCGATCGCCGGACCTATCACCTAGAGCTGCGCTCGGCCGAGAAGACCTACATGGCCACGGTCTCCTGGGCTTATCCGCAGGATCAGCTCATCGCCCTCCGCCGCCAGAATGCCGCCGCCGATGACGCGGCGCCGATCGCTTCCAGCGTCGACATCAACGCGCTCAACTTCCGCTACCGGATCGAGGGCGATGATCCGGCCTGGCGACCGTTGCGAGCCTTCGAT
The DNA here is from genome assembly GCA_027311165.1 of bacterium. Classification (GTDB taxonomy): domain Bacteria; phylum Pseudomonadota; class Alphaproteobacteria; order Acetobacterales; family Acetobacteraceae; genus DAICZL01. The sequence continues at coordinate 12,676 of DAICZL010000359.1, read as the reverse complement.
GATGGCCGACAGGTGTTCATCGAATTCCCGTCCGGCATCGGCCAGGGCGAGATGCCGCCGCTCTGGGTGATCGGCGCAGAGGGTGGCGCCGAGTTGGTGAACTACCGGGTCCGCGGAAACCACATGATCGTCGACCGGCTGTTCGCGGCGGCGGAACTCCGGCTCGGCGGCGAGCATCAGAAGAAAGTTCGCATCGTTCGCACCGATGGGAGGCCGCAGTCATGACGGACGGCGCCAACGATGGGGCGCGGGATGCGGGCGTAGGGGATCGGCCGGCGCAGGAGATGCGTCTTCGCCCGAGCCGACCGCCCGTCACCCGGCTGTCGCGCAAGGTGCTGCTGGGCCTGGGTTCGGTGGCCGCCGTTGGGATCGGTGGCGCGCTGTTCTTCGCGCTACGACCGCAACACCAGATCGGCGGTTCGGAACTCTACAACACCAGCAACCGCGCCACGCCGGACGGGCTGGCAAACCTGCCACGCGACTACACCGGCCTGCCACATAACCCACCGCAACTCGGGCCGCCGCTGCCCGGTGACCTCGGCAGGCCCATGGTGAATGCAGGTACTGCGGCGCCAGGTATGCCCCAACCTGCGGCTGGACCCAGCCTGGAGCAGCAGCGCATCGCGCAGGAGCAGGAGGCCGCGCGCATCAGCCATCTGTTCACGACCACCAGTGCCGGACAAGCCGCGACGGCAGCCATACCTGCCGCAGGAACGGCCCCCGGCGTGGTTCCCACCGCCACGGGTTCGCCAAGCCTAACCTCCCAAGATCACAAGCTCGCCTTCCTGAACGGCGACATTGATCGGCGGACGGTCAGTCCCGATCGCGTCGAGGCGCCGGCCAGCACCAATATCCTCCAGGCCGGCGCGGTCATCGCCGCGTCGCTGCTGACCGGCCTGCGTTCCGATCTGCCGGGGCAGGTCACTGCCCAGGTCACCGAGAACGTCTATGACAGCCCGACCGGTCGCATTCTGCTGATCCCGCAGGGCGCCCGCCTGGTCGGCCAATACGACGCCCAGGTGGCTTTCGGCCAATCCCGGGCACTGCTGGTCTGGAACCGCCTGATCATGCCGAATGGCCGCTCCATCATTCTGGAGCGACAGCCCGGCGCCGACCCCGAAGGTTATGCCGGCCTGGAAGATCAGGTCGACAATCATTGGGGCACGCTGTTCAAGGCAGCGGTCCTCTCGACCCTGCTCAGCGTCGGATCGGAGGCGGGTACCGGCTACAACGGGAACTTGCTCCTCCAGGGCCTCGGCCTCGGGGCATCCCAGAGCGTCAGCCAGATCGGCCAGCAGGTCGTCGGGCGTTCGCTGAATGTGCAGCCCACCATCACCATCCGGCCGGGCCTCCCGGTCCGGGTCATGGTCACGCACGATCTCGTAATCGAACCCTATCGGAGCTGAGGAACGATCATGGCGAAGTTGAAGCTCGGCGCCATCGGCGACGACAAACCGATCAGGCTCACCGTCGAACTGCCGGCTGCCACGCACCGCGATCTCGTCGCATATGGGGAGGTGCTGGCCCGCGAGACCGGACAGGGATCGATCGATCCGGCCAAGCTGATTGCCCCGATGCTGGCTCGCTTCATGGGGACCGATCGTGCCTTCGCGAAGCTGCGGCGGCCGTCTCCGGCTTCAGGCAAGGCGCCGTGAACGGGTCTCGTCTCGAAGGTAAGCGACGAACCGGCCGACGGCCGCGTCCTCCAACTCGCGGCGCCACACGAGCTCGATTTGGATCGACGCATTGGTCTCGGCGATCGGTCGGAAGACCACGCCGGGAACGGTGATTTCCGCCTGACTGGCCGTCGCCAATGTCACCCCGAACCCTGCGGCAACAAGAGCAAAAACACTCTGCTTGCTTGCCGGATGCGCGCTGAAGCGAACGCTTTGACCCAGCAGCGACGCGTAAAGTTCTCGCGTCGCCTGGCTCTCATACCACTCCTGGATCAGAATGGTCTCGCCACGCAGATCGGCCCAATCCACGGAGTCATTTCCTGCCAGCGAATGAGCAAGCGGCAGCGCCGCGGTCAGCCGCTCACGATAGAGCGGCATCGTTTCGGCATCACCACAACGCGTGAAACTGGTCACGAGCGCCAGGTCCAATCGCCGCTGTTGCAACGCGACTGTCATACTCGGCTCGTTCATCTCGGCAATCATCAGCGCGATGTTCGGATTTTTCACACGCCAACCCGCAAGCAAGCTGCCCAGCGGCTCGCCGACGGGGGGCATACGGACGCCCAACCTTATCTCTCCGATATGTCCGGACCCGTTCTGGTTGGCCGAACGCTGGACAGCGTCCAATTCAGCCAATGCGCGGTTCACATGGACGATCAGTGCCTTGCCACCGGCCGTCAAACGCACGCCTGTTTTCGCTCGCTCGAACAACGCCAGGCCGAGTTCGTCTTCAAGCCGCCCGATACGGCGGCTTATGGTGGACGTCTCCAATCCGAGCGCCTTGGCCGCACGGCCAAAATTTCCGGCATTCGCCGCCGCGACCAGGTATTTGAGGGCCCGGATATCCATCACCGTTGCGCCCCACGTGACCGAAATCCGGCCTCTTGGCCCGTGCCGCCAACAGCATTTTCGGCTGAAGTGCGTGCCGGGAAGCGGTGAATATACGAGGCTTGGGCTATGCCAAACATGAGACGACCTTTCCGTTTGGTCGCCCAGCTCAATCAGGTACCTTGTTCGCACGCCAGCTCTTGTCCGTCGGCAGGCGTCTTTTGCGAACTGCACCCGTTGCCGGTGCCACCTATTCGCCGGTGGCGCCGTCGCACGGCGACGCCGACCACCATCCTGGTAGTTTACCTCAGAACGGTGAGCGTTTTTGTCAAGAAATACCGGTGCCCAATTGGCCCTCCGGTGCAACCCAATCTCACCAGCCGTGTCAGTGGCTCAGTTGGGCGAGATGCAGACTACGTCACTTCCCAAACCTTTCGCCACGATGCGAATTCCGAAGGCCGGATTTGGTAGCGCGCAAAATTGCCCTCGTGGAGGCTCATGAGTTCGGCCTCCGCGGTCTCGATAAAACGCCGCTGCTCATCGGGATCGATCTTGTTTTTTGACCAGTCGGCTATCTGCGCGACGGCCTGCTTCCTGTTCATGCCGCCACGCACAACCGCGCTCACGATTTCGCGCAGATGAACGCGGTGGCGAAGCCGGAACGGGTCTGGTTCGCCAAGCGATTGCCTGACCGCGGCGTACCGCGCCGCCGATCTCTCATATGCCCAAATGAACACATCCTTCAGAAGATCGACCTTGTTCATCTCGTAAATGCCGAGAACGGCCTCGGTGTATGTCTGGCGTGGCACATCGGTGAACGACAGAGGCGAAAGATTGCTCTTGATCAAAGGAATATTCGCGGCAAGCCGCGACACACGTTTGTTCACGTCATCGAACGGTTGCAGGTAGGGAATCTGCACCATGATGAAGAAGGCCTGCTCGAAGGGATCGTCGATAGCGGCGGCGGTGGCAAGAATCTGATCGAAGCATTCTTCGATCAGTTGTGGCACCTCAAGCGGATGAAAAGCTGATCGCTCGATGCCAACAGCAATGTACCGAAGCCGGCCGGCAGCAGTGAGATCGGCGAGGAGGTTATTTGCCAACAAAGCGTGGAGGTTGAGAACCGTATAGCGGTTGAAGCCGATCTCATCAGCCGTCGCGACCAAAAACTCGATCGCGTCCTTGTGGTTCAGGATCATTTGCGCTTCGAGATGCCCACGGCCCTCCGCTTCTTCGCCCAGCTCGATAAGACGTTTGGTGTCCAGCAGCGAATAGGTATTTCCCTCGAGCCGGCTGGAATTCCATGCAAGGTCGATGAGCAGCCTGCTCAGTATCTGTTTGGCATAGGTCCCCGCTGGTTGCTCAGCAATCTGGGGCCGCCCGACTTGCGCAAGATGCCGCCGCTCTGCTTCGGAGAGATACCAACTGGCGTTGGGACGATAGACGTCCAGAAAGGCACGGTCATAGCCGACCGGCTTTCGGGCTTCGGGGCGGCGGCGGATATAGTCCCGAATCGCCGCGGCTGCCGCCGAGATCGGGACAACCGGCTCGTCTGATAATGGCTGGCTGTTGGAGGCCGCCGCGTCGCTTTCTGAGCGGATCGGCGCTACCCGATACCGCGCCGAGCGTCCGCCTCCCTCCTTGAGGATGCGCTTGCGCCCGACGAGGTTTTTCAGGCGGTACTGGAGCGTGCGAAGGGGTAGCGGCGTCACCAGGGCGAGCAAGATTTCCTGCGCCGACGCGCCACCCGGATAGCTTTTCAGCGCCTGTTCGATGGCCGCGAAATCGTCGTCACTGGTCTGATGTACCATGGTTCAATCTTGCGCGCAGCGGTTTCGCGCAAGATTGGCACCTAATTGCGCAAGTTTCAAGGTTTGCACGCAAGATCGGTTGCGCGTAGACGGCATTACGCCAGTTTTGCTGACGCCGGCCCTGTCTGGCTGGAGACGGCATCCTATCTCTGGGCATACCACGGGCATCTACGCTGCGACCGACGTTTCGGCCGAAACAGCCACGCCCCCTTTCCGGCCACCCTTCGCTTCGCCGTCGAGCAATCGAGCAATCTCCGCCGAAACCTGATCAGCCGCGACGACGAGCGCGGCGTCGAGATGGACATAGCCCTGGGTCACGCCACGCGCCGCATGACCGAGCAAGCCGGCGATCGTCAGTTCGGAAAACCCAAGGTCACCCGCGACGCTGGCAAAGGTGTGCCGAAGAACGTGTGGGGTGACGCCGGTGAGCTTCGCCTTTGCGCAAACACGATCCAGCACCCGTACCACGCCAATGAAGTGACCGTCACCGACGTCGGCTGGAAACAGATAGGGTGAACCCTCGCGACCGGGTTGGCTCTCGATGCAATTCATCGCCGCCTCGCCGATCACGCGGATCTGCTCTCCACTCTTGGTGTCGGGAAAATGGATGGCGTGATCAGACCGCTTGAACCATGCCCGCTGAAGGCCAAGCACTTCCATCCGACGGAAACCCGTGAGCAGCAACAACCGGATCGCGCCCAAACCCGTAGGATGCTCGGCGTCGTCCATGGCTTGACGCATCACCTTGCCGAGGTGACAAAGCTCGTCTGTGTTCAGCCGACGCTTCATTTTGCGCACGGCAATCTGGCGCACCCCTAAAGCCGGATTCTTCTCGATCACGCCAAGGCGAGTTGCGTGGCCGAGTAGCGCTCGAAGGGTGCCAATGGTGCGGCCTGCAACGCCGGACCCACCCGTTGAGCGGCCGCCTCGACCCTTCGCCTTCTTCCCGCGCGCTGACTTGCCAGCGGCGATATCGGCTTGCATCGCCTCGATGTCGCGAAGCGTGAGCTTGCTGACCAGGCGCGGCCCTAACAGCGGCTTGATGTGTACCTCGATTCGACTCCTGTCCATGGCCACACTCGACGCCTTGATGGGCCGCCGAGTGCGGCCGAGAAGTCGCCCTGACCCCGCCTCCTTGAGATACCAGTCGCAGACTTCGGTAACTGTCAGGCCCTCGCGGATGGCGTGCCGTTCCGCGGACGGATCGGCTCCCCCGGCGACCTCGGCAAGTTTCTTACGCGCGGCAACGCGCGCCATCTCCGGGGTGACCGCTCCGAATTGGCCGAGAACCAGCCGCCGGGTGCGTCCTTCAATATTGCGATATTGAATCAGGAACGTCTTCGCGCCCGACGGCTTCACCCGTACTCCGAACCCTCTGGTCTCGCTGTCCCAGGCAAATACATCCTTGTTGGGTTCCGGTCTGAGCAGCTCGACGGATCGTTTAGTAATCTTGCTCATCTCCCCGTACCCCTTTGTTCTGCAATGCGAATTCGGCATTCTGCTTCCCCGGAGAGCCGGGAGGCGAATGAAGCGGCCTCGGGGAAGCAGAATGGTGCCATTTGAAGGATTTCGGTCCTATTTGACCCCCAAGTCCCCGTCCGGCCTCGCTCCTCCAGACGGTCGAAGTGCCTATTGGGTTGGAGTCTGAGAGTTTGAATCATGCGTTTAGGAAGTGGCGCCATTTTTGAGCTATCCCTCTGATCCTTATGATAAAAGACTGGATTTTGCTTCCCCGGAATCAGGGCGGCGGCCGGGGAAGCATGGGGGAAGCACGAGAACGGAAATCGAAGGGTATGGAGAGGATACGGACGGGACGGGTGTCCGCAATAGAAACCCTTTGGAAATAGGGGCTTAGAGGGCTTTGGGATAGAATGAGATGCGGCCGGAAAAACGGGCTGGGCCGATTGCCAAGGTTGGGGTCGAGGGTTCGAATCCCTTCGCCCGCTCCAGATTTTCTCAAGGAAATCAAGAAGTTGAAAGCGGTCCTACGGGACCGTTTTTGCTTAGAAGGCCTCTGCTCGGGGCGGTTCCAAGCAGAATCTATTCAGTTGGATCAAACTCGGCGGCGCCGCGTCGGGTCGCTTTCAGGCGACGGTCTCGTACGTCGCGGGGCCGAGCATGACCTTGAAGCGCGCTGGATTGCCGGTCCTCGGTGGCCGTTCGACCTTTTACGGCTGTGGGCCCAGGCCGGGGGCGGCAACCAAAACGCCACGCGAACACTCGGTCAAAGATCTGACCCCGCTCCACCAGCCTTGCCCCGTCGCGGCGTTCACTGGCTGCTGACGGTCAATCTGGCGAGATCACAAACGCGCTTCATATATCGCCGGTAAGCAGATGACGCGGGAGGGAGAGGCAAGGCTTTCCGGGAGGCGGCCGCGTTACGAGCCGTTGAAGTGAACGACGTGGACCTGGAGATTCGTGATTTCCGTTTGGCGGTCACAGCATCACAGCACCGCAGCCTCAGGCAGGCGGCGGAGGCTCTGAACATCCGCCAGTCGACCTTGAGCCGCCGCCTGCGCGACATTGAGCGCCGGCTGGGCGTCGTTCTGTTCGAGAGAACCAATGGCGGAACCCGCCTCACGACGATGGGGCTGGAGTTCATTTTGAGCGCCGAGCGGATTCTCGACGAGGTCGACGCTGAGCTCCGGCGGCTAAAAGGTAGGAGCGGCGGTGAGCTGGGTCTGTTGACGATCGGCGTCCACGCCTCCCCCTCGGCCGGGAATATGCACGCGACGCTCGTAGACTATCGGCGACGCTATCCGGATGTCGAGGTCCGAACCGTCGATGGAAGCCACGACCGGCTGCTGCGGGCCCTGGCGGGCAACGCGGTCGACATCGCCATCATGACCGGCCAGGCGACGGGCTGGAATTACCGCATGCTACCGCTCTGGGGCGAGCGGGTCATCGCGGCTCTCCACGATAGTCATCCCCTCGCTGGTCAAACCCGGATCCGCTGGACCCAGCTCGCGGATGAACGGGTTCTGATGCCGCAGCAGGGGCCAGGACCGGAGCTGGAGCGGCTGCTCGTGGCGAAGCTGCGCAATACCGTGGGCTCCGAGCACGTCGTGCACCAGGACGCCTCACTCGATCGCCTGCTCAGCCTCGTCAGCGCGGGCTACGGCCCGCTCCTCATGTTCGAGGGCGCGACAGGCGCCCGGTACGACAGCGTCGTCTATCGTGAGGTCTGGGAGGATGACGGACCGACCCGAGTCAATTTCATGGCCTGCTGGCGGGAGGCCAACAGCAATCCGACGCTGCAATCCTTCCTCGCCATGCTGCGGGAACATCACCCCGACCTTTCGCCGGAGCCAGGGCGCGCCGGAGCGGTCTGATTGCGGCGCGCCTTCGCGAAAGCTCGGTCGGTCGCCATGAAACGCTCGACCATCGGTGGAATGAGTTTGGCGGGCTCGGGCGCCGTCTGGCCCGTCGCGCGGCCGAGAACCTCGGCATAGGCGACGAGATCGCGATGCACCGCGGCCGGGAGCTCGACGCTGACCCTGACCGGTTTATCGTCGGCGATGGGGCCAAGCTTGAGTTTCGTCATGGCTTTCCTCCCATGTCGTAGGGCGCGAGCACCAAGTCGCGCGTGACGATGACGCGCACCGGGAAGCCGGGCCGGATCGTGAGGGTCGGCTGGATGTTGAGCTCGCGTTGAACGATCTGCTGGCCACTCTGATTGATGCTTTGTGACATCCCAAGCTGGAGCGCATCGGCGAGCGAGCCGTAATTGTTGGTGCTCATGCCGGCTTCGGCGCCGACGCTGAGGAGCGTCGACAGCACGGCCGCCTTGGCGAGCGCCCACCAGTGATAGTCCACCTGATCCTCGAGGCCCGCATAGCCTCCGGCATCGGCGCCCGGCTGGCGTTCAAGCACGATCGAGGCACCATCCGGCATGATCAGGCGGGTCCACACGAGAAGCACGCGGCTTTGTCCGAAGGCGACCGAGCTGTCGTACTGGCCGATCAGCTTCACGCCCTGGGGGATCAGCAGATACTGCCCCGTCGGCGTGTCGTAGACGGCCTCCGTCACCTGGGCGGTAATCTGGCCGGGAAGATCGGAGCGGATGCCGGTAAGGAGGGCCGCCGGAATGACTGTGCCGGCCTGCACGACATAGGGCGAAGCCTTCGCCTGGAGACGGTCATCGCTGACCGTGCGGCGATCAGTCGAGGCGTTGAGGAAGGCGGTCTTGCGGTCCTGCATGTTCTGCGCGGCGCCGGCGTCGACCGGTGGCGTCGGTGTCGGGCCGCCCTGCGCCCCGACCGCATTCGCCGCCGCGAGACCGACCGGCTGGGGCTGCTGGTTGGTCTGGGCGAAGAGACGGCTGACCCGCGCCGCCTCGGCCTCGTGGGCGAGCCGTTGCGCGCGCGGATCCGGTCCGGCGGCCGGCGGGGTCGTATTCGGCGCCGCTCCGGCGTTGAGGATCGGCTTGCCGAGATCACCGGGCAGCGGCGGACCCAGCGGCGGGACCTGCCGCGGCAAGCCGGTGTAGTCCTTGGGGAGCCCCGCCAGCCCCTCGGCCGAGGAGCGGTTCTGCGAGCTGAGCAACTCCTGGCCGGTCTGGGTTGGAAAACAGCGTGCAAAACTTTCCAGATTCCGGGGGTAAACAGCATCCAATAGTTTCCACCCTGGTTCATGCGATCATCCGGCTTTTTTGCCGGAGCATCTGGGGTGTTGCACATGGACTTGATTGCCGAGATCCGGCGCCGTCATTTGGTGAGCAAGGAGAGCATCAGTTCGATCGCGCGTGACCTGAAGCTGTCGCGGCCGACGGTTCGCAAGCATTGCCGGACGCGCCACGAGCCGCGCTACCAGCGGCGCGCGCAGCCGGTGCCGATGCTGGGCGCCTTCCAGGAGACGTTGGAGGCCTGGCTGCACACCGAACGCACCCTCCCGAAAGCCCAGCGCCACACCGCCCGTCGGCTGTTCGAAGGATTGCAAGGCGAGGGATATCGCGGCGCCTATGACAGCGTGCAGCGCTTCGTGCGGCGCTGGAAGGCGGCCAAACCCGGCGCCGCCATTGCTCAAGCCTTTGTGCCGCTTGCCTTTGCACCCGGCGAGGTGTGCCAGTTCGACTGGAGCCATGAGCAGGTCGAACTCGGCGGCGTCATGCAAACCGTCAAGGTCGCGCATTTCCGGCTGACCTTCAGCCGGCAGATGTTCGTGGTGGCTTATCCGCGCGAGACCCAGGAGATGGTGTTCGACGCGCATAACCGCGCCTTCTTCGGCGGCGTGCCGCAGCGCATGGTCTACGACAACCTCAAAGCCTTCGTGGAAGCGATTTTCACCGGCAAGGAACGGCAGTTCAATCGCCGTTTCATGGTGCTGGCCAACCATTATCTGTTCGGGCCGGTGGCCTGTACGCCCGCGTCGGGCTGGGAGAAGGGACAGGTCGAAAACCAGGTCGGCAATATTCGCGAATGGCTGTTCACGCCGCTCGCGCGGTTTGCCGACTTCGAAGCCCTAAACGAATGGCTTGCCACGCGCTGCCGCGAACTGGCCGCGCGCAAACATCCCACGATGCCCGAGCACAGCATCGCCGCCGGCTTCGCCGAGGAGCAGCCTGCGCTCAGGCCGATCACCGCGCAGTTCGACGGCTATGTCGAGCATATGCTGCGCGCGTCCAGCACCTGCCTGGTGGCGCTGGATCGCAATCGCTACAGCGTGCCGGCAGCGTTTGCCGGCCGCGCCGTCTCGGTACGCAGCACGGCCGACAGCGTGCGCATCGTGGCCGAAGGTGCTGTGATCGCCGAACATGTCCGCCGTTTTGGCCGCGATCAGCTGATCTGCGATCCCTGGCATTATCTGCCGATCCTGGAACGCAAACCCGGCGCACTGCGCAATGGCGTGCCGTTCCAGCGATGGGATTTGCCGGTCGCCATCCAGCGTGTGCGCGACCGCATTCTCAAACACCCAAAAGGCGATCGCGCTTTTGTCGAACTGCTGATGCTGGCACGCGAGTTTGGCCTGGAGCCGCTGCAGGTGGCGTGCGAACTGGTGCTGGATGGCAATGTCGTCACCGCCGCCGTGGTGATGAACGAGATGCGCCGCCTCGTCGCACCCAGCACGCCAATCCCCCTCCTCGTGCCCGACATGCTGAAACTGCAGACCGAGCCGCGTGCCGATTGCAGCCGCTACGACCATCTGCGCGGAGGCAGCCATGCCATCCACTAATCTTGGCGCCAAGCCTGCCGGCAACTCCCTGTCGGCCCCTTCCTTGTCAGCCCCTGACCGGCTGGGTCAGCTCAAAGCCCTGCATCTTTACGGCATGGCTACAGCCTGGAACGAGTTGCTGGCCGAGGGACCGCGCCGGCCGATGCAGCCCGAAGCCTGGCTGGACAGGCTGATCGAGGCCGAGCTTGCCGATCGCCAGGTGCGCAGCCTGCGCTACCAGCTGAAAGCCGCCCGCTTCCCGACGCATCGCGACCTGACCGGCATCGACTGGGCCGAAACACCGCTACCGCAGGCGCAGATCCAGCAATTACCAACCGCAGGCTTCATGGCGAGCGCGCACAATCTGATCCTGGTCGGTGGCACCGGCACTGGCAAAACCCACATCGCCACAGCCCTGGGGGTCGCCGCAATCCACCAGGGCAAACGCGTGCGCTTCTTCAACGCCGTCGACCTGGTCAACCAGCTGGAGCGGGAGAAACAGCAGGCACGGGCCGGATATCTCGCGCGCCAGTTGGTGCAGACCGACGCCGTGATCATCGATGAACTCGGCTATCTTCCTTTCCCGGCCTCTGGCGGTGCCCTGCTCTTCCACCTGATCAGCCAGCTCTACGAAAAACCTCGCTGATCTTCACCACCAACCTCTCCTTCGCCGAATGGGTCGGCGTCTTCGGTGACCCAAAATGACAACCGCCCTCCTCGATCGTGTCACCCACCACTGCGACATCCTGGAAACCGGAAATGATTCCTTCCGCTTCAAACAGCGCAAAAAACAGCCGAAAGCAGGCTGACAAAGTGGAAACTTTTGCACGCTGTTCGCTGGAAACTATTCAACGCTGATTGACACAACTGGCCGTTCGTTTCCAATTCTTCGACTGTCCACTGGCAAACGTGCGGCGCGGCCAAATTGTCGCGGAGCGTCGAAGTGCCATGACAATACGACATGGGCCCTCCCGGCCCATCATCGTGTGGTCAGAACGCCGTCGGGCGTGACATCGCGTGAGAATCGTCTCAACCAATCCACGGTCAGCACACGGCCGGGCACCGGAAATCCTTCATCCAGCACGGCAAGGGATTGGACGCGATCGGCACGGAAATGGCGAAAAAAATTGTCCCGTAGCTCGCACCAAGCGCTAATCAGGGTCGCCTCGACATAATAGGCCAAGGCAAAAGGCCAGATTGTGCGTAAAGTCCGCCGCCCGTGTTCGTCGCTATAGTCGATGCGTAGATTGCGTTCCTCGCGGATTGCGGTGCGGATCACTGACAGGCCGCTCACCGCAGGCGCGCCATGCGCCGAGACGAAGGCGATCGGCGAGGCGAGATAATCCCGCAACGCCTCCGGAAGCACGACTTCCACCTTAGGCTCCGGACTCATTTGATCCAGAAGGTGAGCAAAGCGGCGAGGCAGATGCCTGCGAGGAAATTTCTTGCGGTTTTGTCGTATCGGGTAGCGATGCCGCGCCAGTCTTTGATACGGCAGAAGGCGCGCTCGATGATGTTTCGCTGCCGGTAAGCGAGGGGATCGAAGGCGGGAAAGCGCTTGCGGGTCGGCATTGGGGAGATCACGACCTTGGTTCCGCGCGCTTGGAGGAAGTCCCGCAGGTCATCGGCGTCATAAGCTTTGTCGGCGATGAAGCATCCGGGCGCCTGCGTGACGGCGAGCAGCGCGCGTGCGCCGTGAATGTCTGCTGCCTGGCCAGGTGTCAGGAGCAGGGCGTAGAAGCGGCCGTGTTCGTCGGCAAGCGCATGGAGTTTCGTTGTCCGTCCACCGCGCGACCGACCGATCGCCTGGCAGTCGGCCCCCCTTTTCCGCCGGCAGCCGAGCGGTGGGCTTTGATAGAGGTGCTGTCGGCCATTGAAATCATTGGCGGATCCTCGCAGGCGGCCAAGGCTGCGAACAACGCCTGCCACAGACCACGCTCGCTCCAGCGATTGAACCGGTTGAACACCGTGGTTCGCGGACCATACGACGCAGGAAGCGCGCGCCACCGCAGCCCCTCTCTGAACCGATGAAGTATCCCGCTGATCACTCGGCGGTCATCGACGCGCGGCTTACCGCCAAGATGCGGCAGCAATTTCTCGATCGCCGCCCACTGCAGATCATTCAGCCAAAACAGCTCCGACATGCTTCAAGCCCTCCTGATGAGCTTGAATCAGACGCCCCGTGGTCAACGCAATGGGTACGGAACCTAG
>DAICZL010000357.1 GCA_027311165.1 bacterium | reverse complement strand
ACCAATTCGGCCTGGTCTGCGGCGGCCGGGGGCTACAGCCTGGCAGCCGGCCTCGCAGCCCTGACCGTACCGGTGGCAGCTCAGATGGCCGGCAGCGCCGGCAACATGCAGTCCGGCGCGATCAGCCTGATGGTGACGGCCATCCCGGGTATCGACGCGGTCACCAACGCGGCGCCATTGCAGAATGGACTGGACGCGGAGTCAGATGCCGCTTTCCGATCCCGCTTCCAAAACTTCATCCAAAGCCGCTCCAGCGCGACGCCGCTCGCGATCGGCTACGCGGTGAGCAGCATCCAACAGGGACTGAGCTACGCGCTCCAGGAAAATGTCGACACTGCCGGGAACGTACGGATGGGCAATTTTGTCGTGACGATCGACGACGGTTCGGGCTATCCGTCCTCTTCCCTGCTGGCGACCGCTGCCGCGGCGATTGAGGCGGTGCGCCCGGTAGGCTCGACGTTCGCGGTGCAACCGCCCACGGTGGTGACGGCAAACGTGAGCGTCCTACTGACTGTGCCTTCCGGCACCATGAAGCCACCGGTGATCGCCGCCGTCGCGACCGCTCTGCAAGCCTATGTCGGTGCGATTCCGATCGGTGCGTCGCTGCCGCTCACGAAAGTGGCACAGGTGGCGTATGCCGCGCATCCCGCCGTGGTGAACGTCGGTGCGCTTTCAATCAATGGGGGAACTGCCGACCTGACGCCACCTGCTTCAGGTGTCATCAAGGCCGGCGTCATCGCGGTGAGCTGAAATGGTGGGGGACACGCAGGATATTGCCGGCCGGCTCCGGTCCGTGCTGCCAACGCGCTGGTTTCCCGATGCAACGCCAGTGCTCGACGCCCTCCTGCTGGGCCTCGCGGCGGCCTGGTCCTGGTGTTTCGGGTTGATCGCCTATGTTCGTGCCCAGACCCGGATCGCCACCGCGACCGATGTGTGGCTCGACATCGTCGCAGCGGACTTCTTCGGCTCTGGGCTCGCTCGACGAGTCGGTGAGAGCGACGCTGCATTGCGTCTCAGGATCCAGCAGGCGATCTTCCAGGGCCATGCCACCCGCACAGCGCTGGCGCGGGCGCTGACCGAACTCACCGGACGGGCGCCGATCATCTTCGAACCCGCCAGGACCATGGACACAGGCGGCTACGGCGGCACGGTAGCCGGACCGGCCGGCCTCTACTACGGGCAGTTGGGCGGCTGGGGCAGCCTTGAGCTGCCGTTCCAGTGCTTTGTCACCGCTTTCCGGCCCACCGGTTCGGGTATCGCCATGATTGAAGGCTGGGGCGCGCCGGCGGCCGGATACGGTCTGGGCGCCATGCAATACGCCACCTTGGCAATGGTCGAGGGGCAAGTGACCGACCCCGATATCAATGCTGCAATCGCCGCCGTCATGCCGGCTGCAACCATATCCTGGGCGCGGATCAGCAGCTGACCCGACGCTGCAACATGAGGACGCAATGGACCGAAACATCGTCTATCCCGGAAGCATCCCGCTCGATACCGACCTGCTGTCGGTGAACCGCAACACCATGCTGGCGCTGGGTTATCTGGCGCAGGCCGTGCTCGGCTCCGGTACGGTGGTGGACGGTCTGGCTTGCGTGCCGACCATTCCCGCATCCATGGGCGTGACCGTTGGTCCCGGCAGTATCACGCAGTTGCTGGTGGTGGATACGCTGGCGTACGGCTCGCTGCCGGCGGACAGTCTCGATCCGCTGGTAAAGATGGGCATCAATACCGCGCCGACCTCGTTCACGCTCACCGCGCCGACGAGCTCCGGCCAAGCGATCAACTACCTGATCCAGGCCACGCTGCAGGAAAGCGATACCGCACCGCTGGTGCTGCCGTATTACAACGCCGCGAACCCGGCGCAGCCCTACAGCGGGCCCAACAATGCCGGCACGGCGCAGAACACCCAGCGCGTACAGCGCGTGGCCCTGCAACTCAAGGCGGGCGCGGCGGCCAATCTGGGCACCCAGGCGACACCGCCAGTCGATAACGGCTGGGTTGGCCTTTATGTCGTGACGGTCGCCTATGGTCAGACGGCGGTGACATCGGCGGCGATCACCGTCTCCCCAACGGCACCTTTTCTGTCCTGGAAGCTGCCATCCCTGATGCCGGGCTTCGGCTCCGGAGTACAGGTCTTCACGGCCTCGACTTCCTTCACCGTACCGGCCGGTGTCAGCCAGGTGGAGGTGGAAGTCTGGGGTGGCGGCTCCGGATCGTTTGCCTCCACAAGCACCATTGCAAGCGGCGGCGGTTCGGGGGGCGGCTACGCGCGCAAGCGTCTCATCGGTCTGAGTCCGGGGC
>DAICZL010000348.1 GCA_027311165.1 bacterium | reverse complement strand
GGGGCCGCCGCCGGGGCCGCTGCCGGAGCGAATGGCGCACGCCCCGGGGCAGCGGGCATCCAAGCGGGTACCAATCCGGCGGGGGCGGCCAATGCCGGCCGGCCAGCAACCGCTCCGGCCGCCGCGGGCTCGCGCGTGCCAAGCCCGAACATCTCGCGGCCGACCACCGGAACCCCGGCAGCATCCCAGCCACGCCCGCAAACCCAGCAGCCGCGCCCGCAGCCGCAAGCCCAGCAGCCGCGCCCGCAGCCGCAAACCCAGCAGCCGCGCCCGCAGCCGCAAGCCCAGCAGCCGCGTCCGCAGCCGCAAGCCCAGCAGCCGCGTCCGCAAGCCCAGCCCCGTCCGCAAGCCCAGCCGCATCCGCAGCCTCGTCCGCGTCCGCAGCCGCAGGCGATGCACCGCCCCGCCCCGGTGCCGGCCCACAGACCGCAAGGTCCGCAGCCACGCGGCTGAAGCCGCGGCGCGTTCGGACCATCCTCGTCCGAAGCAGCCGCAACTGTGTCTGCGGACGGGGCGGGCTGCCCGGGGAGCGTGGCGGCTCCCCGGATCGGCGGGGCGAGGGCAAAATCCGATCAGATGAAATCATCTGATCAGATCAAGTTGCTCGGCAAAACAGAGAGTGAGAGCGGTGGCCGATCGTCTATAAGATCGGGCGCCGCTCTCGGAGCCCGATCGGAACCGGTTTCAATCGGATCTGAGGGCCGATCGCGCTCCAGCTCTCTGTTTTATTGAGCAGTTTTATCGCGGTTGAAGTCAACCCGATGCGATATTGCTCTACTCGTCGATCCGAGTGCGCATCGGCGCGGCCACGATATCGGGCCAGCGCCGTCCGGAGCCCTTCGGGAAGACCAGGCGGATTCGCACCAGCAGCGGAATCTCGGGCTCCGCCCAGGCAGTCATCCAGCCGGCTTTCGGCCCCGCATGCCAGTAGGCGAGATCGAGGTGATCGACCCCGCCCAGCAGCACCGTCTCGGTCGGGGCTGGCGGCTTGCCCAGCGGTTCGGCATGCGCCGCCGGGATCCAGCGCATCACCAGCCGGTGCGCCCCGTCCACGTCGAGGGTGACGCTGGCCAGGCGCGAGGGCAGCGTGGTCACGGATTGCGGCAGCCGGGTGAAGAACTCGACGCCGCGCGCGGTGCCGGTCAGCCGCGGCGGGTCGTCGGCGACCCCGGGATCGGCCTGCTCGACCAGCCGGCGCAGCGTGCGGTCCACGGCATCCAGATCGCCATTGCGATCGACCGTGCGCACCTGGGTCTGCCAGGCGGTCAGGCCGAACTGCACGCCCTGCGCCAGTCCCGCGAACAGAAACCCGAGCACCACCAGCGTCACCAGAACCTCGAGCAGGGTGAAGCCGCCGGCTCCGTCGCGCCCGGATCGTCTTCGCATCGCCATTCCGATCTTCGCCGCTGCCGCCGGAAGTTCCGCGCCCGAATAACCCGCGCCCGAATAACCCGCGCCCGGATGTCCCGTACCGGATTTCGTGTAGCCGGATGTCGCGTCCCCGGATGTCGCTGCCCCTGAAGCCCCGTGGCCGGGAGGCCCCATGCCGCAAAAATCCGTGCCCGAAACCCCGCGCCGGACATTCAACCAGCCATTAGACTACCGCCGACAGCGCGGAAGCGCTAGCTTCCCCCAATCGGCGCCCCCGCATCCGCGCCCGCCGGAAATGCCATGATGAGACGCATGATCCGCCTACCCCCGATCGCCCGGCCCCCGATCGCGGCCTGGTTTGCGCTGTGCTTCCTCGCGTCCTGCCAGACCGAGCCGCCGAGCTTCCTGGCGCAGAGCGAGCAGGACTGCCGGCAGGGCGATCAGCTGGCCTGCCGCATGCTGATCGACCTGCGCGGGCCGCAGCCTGCCCTTGGCCAGGTTCAGCCGGTGCGTCCGCCACCGACCCAGGCGCAGCGCGACGCCGCCGCTATCCTGGAGGGCATGCGCCGCGCCCGCGCCAACCCCTCCACCGGCGAGGATTAGCCGGCAGAGCCGGGCGGCCTCTGCCTGCAACGCCATTTGGCCCCTGCCGCCCGCCGCGCTTCGGCCGAGCCACGGCTCCCGCGCGTCGGAAGGGTCTCGCGGCGGGATGGGGGTTCCGCAAGGGCTGCGCCTGGCGGGGTCTCCCCCAGGGCCGCGGGGTCTTGCCGGAGCTTTCGCGGTGCGGCCGGGCTTTCGCGATCGCCCTTGTGATGGCACATTGACCGCCATGCTCCTGGCCCGGCCGTGAAGTTCGACTGGTTCCGCGCCGCGCCCGCTCTGTTCCTGCTGCTGTGGTCCTCGGGCTATAGTTTCGTGAGGGTGGGGCTGCGCTACTCCCCGCCGCTGACCCTGCTGACACTGCGCTACGCGGCGGCGCTGATCGTGCTGGTGCCGATCCTGGCGCTGGTGCGGCCGCCCTGGCCGCGGCGGATGCGCGACTGGGCGCACCTGGCCGCGGTGGGGCTGCTGATCCAGTACGTCTATTTCGGGCTGGCGATCATCGCCATCGGCCAGATGTCGGTGGCGCTGGTCACGCTGATCCTGTCGCTGCAGCCGGTGGTGGTGGCGATCCTGGCCCCTGTGCTCGCCAATGAACGGGTGGGAAGGCGCGGCTGGATCGGGCTGCTGCTGGGCCTCGCCGGGGCGGCGATGGTGATTCTGGCGCGCGGGCCGGTCACGCGCGTTTCGACCGGCGGGATCGTGGCGGCGCTGCTGGCGCTGCTGGGCATGGTCGCCGGCACGCTGCTGGAGAAGCGGGCGCCGCGGCCGCAGCACCCTCTGGCCGCCAGCACCGTGCAATATGCCGTGGGCCTGGCGGCGACGCTGCCGACCGCGCTGCTGGTCGAGCAGATGCAGGTCGACTGGTCTGTGCCCTTCGCGGTGTCGCTGGCCTATCTGGTGCTGGGCAATTCGCTGCTGGCAATGATGCTGCTGCTGGCGATGATCCGCCGCGGCGCGGTGGCCGGGGTTTCGGCGCTGTTCTTCCTGGTGCCGCCGGTGGCGGCGCTGATCGCCTGGGCCAGCCTGGGCGAGACGCTGAAGCCGGCGGCCTGGGGCGGAATGGCGCTGGCCGCGTCGGGTGTGGCGCTGGTCAGCCGGCGGAAGGCACCAAAAGAGGGCGTTGCCCGGGACCCGCAGACGTAGCGGCGAGCCCTCGGCGAAAGGGAAACCCCGCCAGGGCCGGGGCGGGATTGCGCCCCCAACTTGCCTGATCCGCCGGCCCTGTAGCGCCGATATCGGACCCCGGGCCCGGAGCGAGCCACCCCGGTCGGGGCGGGACTATTCTACTGCCGCGCGCAGCCCCGCGCCGGCGGCGAGCGGGCAGAGCGGCAGGGCGGCGGCCAGCACCGCCGCCAGCAGCAGCAGATGCGGCCGCGCCGACAGCCCCCCGGCCACCGTATCGGCCGCCGCGGCGCCGAAGATCAGCACCGGGGTCGCCAGCGGCAGCACCAGCAGCGGCAGCAGCACCCCCCCGCGCCGCGCGCCCAGCACGATCGCCGCCCCCAGCGTGCCCAGCAGCGACAGGGTCATGGTGCCGGGCAGCAGCCCGCCCAGCAGCGCCGGGATCGCCTCGGGCGGCCGGCGCAGCATCACCGCCAGCGGCGCGGCGCCGGCCAGCAGCGGCAGCCCGGTGGTCAGCCAGTGCGCGACCGCCTTGGCCAGCGCGATCGCCGCCGCGGGCTGCCCGCTCAGCAGCAGCAGATCGAGCGACCCGTCCTCGAAATCGGCGCCGAACAGCCGGTCCAGCGGCAGCAGCGCGGCCAGCAGCGCGCACACCCAGATGATGCCCGGGGCGATCCGCCCCAGCATCTCTGGCCCCGGCCCGATCGCCAGCGGGAACAGCGAGACCGCCAGGAAGAAGAACAGCAGCGCCGCCAGCGTGTCGGCGCCATGGCGCAGCGACAGCCGCAATTCACGGCCGAGCAGGGCGAGAAATACCTTCATCCCGGCTGCCATCCCAGCCGCAACTCTTCCGCCCCCGGCAGCGGCAGCGGCAGATGCGTCGCGGTGATCACCACGCCGCCGCCGAGGCGATGGGTAGCCAGCAGACCGCCCAGCAGCAGGACCGAGGCGGCATCGAGCCCCAGCGTCGGCTCGTCGAGCAGCCAGAGCGGCGCCGGCGACAGCACCAGCCGTGCCAGCGCCAGCCGCCGCCGCTGCCCGGCCGACAGCAGCCGCGCCGGCAGATCGGCGAGCGGACCCAGCCCCAGCGCGGCGAGCGCCCCGGGGATGCTGCCGCGTCCGGCCCGGGCGGCGAAGCGCAGGTTCTCGGCAGCACTCAGCCCCGGCTTGACGGCGTCGAGATGGCCGAGATAGGCCGCCGGCGGCGCCTCGGCCAGGGGCGCGCCATCCCAGAGCAGCGCGCCGGCCTCGGCGCGGCCCAGCCCGGCCAGCAGCCGCAGCAGGGTGGACTTGCCCGAGCCGTTGGGCCCGGTCAGCAGCAGCGCCCCGCCCGCCGGCACGGCGAAGCTCAGGTCGCGGAACACCAGCCGTTCACCGCGGAAGGCGGCCAGGCCCTCGGCACGCAGCATCGTCGCGCTCACTCCGTTGCTGCCTTGCACAATCCTCGCCGGCCCCCGACAATGGGGGCCGGTGTCGCACAATCGAGAGGCGCCTTCCAGCGGGAGGCGATGCAGCCCATGAAGTCGATCGGTCGGGACAGCCTGCGCACCCGCAGCACGCTGAACGTCGAGGGAAAGACCTACCAGTATTTCTCCATCCCGGAGGCGGCCCGCACGCTCGGCGAGGTCTCGCGCCTGCCGGTCAGCCTGAAGGTGCTGCTCGAGAACGTGCTGCGCTTCGAGGACGGCGCCGCCTACACGGTGGACGATGCCCGCGCGATCGCCGGCTGGCTGGCCCGCGGCCATTCCGAGCACGAGGTGCCGTTCAAGCCGGCGCGCATCCTGATGCAGGATTTCACCGGCGTCCCGGCGGTGGTCGATCTGGCGGCGATGCGCGACGGCATCACCCGGCTGGGCGGCCGTCCGCAGCAGGTGAACCCGCTGGTGCCGGTCGATCTGGTGATCGATCATTCGGTGATGGTGGACGTCTCCGGCACCGCCGATTCGCTCGCGAAGAACGTCGAGGTGGAGTTCGAGCGCAACGCCGAGCGCTACACCTTCCTGCGCTGGGGCCAGACCGCGTTCGACAATTTCCGGGTGGTGCCGCCGGGCACCGGCATCTGCCACCAGGTGAACCTGGAATACCTGGCCCAGGCGGTGTTGACCGCCGAGCTCGACGGCGCCACCTTCGCCTATCCCGACACTCTGTACGGCACCGACAGCCACACCACCATGGTGAACGGCATGGGCGTGCTGGGCTGGGGGGTGGGCGGGATCGAGGCCGAGGCGGCGATGCTCGGCCAGCCGATCGCCATGCTGATCCCCGACGTGATCGGCTTCCGCCTGACCGGCCGGCTGCCCGAGGGCGTGACCGCGACCGACCTGGTGCTGACCGTGACCAAGATGCTGCGCAAGAAGGGCGTGGTGGGCAAGTTCGTGGAATTCTTCGGCCACGGGCTCGACGATCTGGCCCTGGCCGATCGCGCCACCATCGGCAACATGGCGCCCGAATACGGCGCCACCTGCGGCTTCTTCCCGGTCGATCAGGTCACGCTCGACTATCTGCGCCTGTCCGGGCGCGACGAGCACCGCATCGCGCTGGTGGAAGCCTATTGCCGCGCCCAGGGCATGTGGCGGGATGCAACCACCCCGGACCCGGTGTTCACCGACACGCTGGAACTGGATCTGTCCACGGTCGAACCGAGCCTCGCCGGACCCAAGCGGCCGCAGGACCGGGTGAAGCTGAAGGATGCCTCCTCGGCGTTCCGCGCCGAGCTGACGAAAAGCCTCGGCGTGCCCGCGAACGATGTCGCCACCCGGGCGCAGGTGGCAGGCAAGAACTACGAGATCACCCATGGCGACGTGGTGATCGCGGCGATCACCTCCTGCACCAACACCTCCAACCCCTATGTGCTGGTCGCCGCCGGGCTGGTGGCGCGCAAGGCGCGGCAACTGGGGCTGACCGCGAAGCCCTGGGTGAAGACCTCGCTGGCGCCGGGTTCGCAGGTGGTGACCGAGTATCTCGACAAATCCGGCCTGACCGCGGATCTCGACGCGCTGGGGTTCAACACGGTGGGCTATGGCTGCACCACCTGCATCGGCAATTCCGGCCCGCTCGACGAGGCCATCGCCGAGGCGATCGAGGACCACAAGCTGGTCGCGGTGTCCGTCCTGTCGGGCAACCGCAATTTCGAGGGCCGCGTGCATCCCAACGTGCGCGCCAACTACCTGGCCAGCCCGCCGCTGGTGGTGGCCTATGCGCTGCTGGGCACTATGAACCAGGACATCACCACCGCCCCGCTCGGCGCCGGGCGGGACGGCAAGCCGGTCTATCTCAAGGACGTCTGGCCGAGCAATGCCGAGATCGCCGCGGTGGTGGGATCGAGCCTGTCGCGGGCGCAGTTCCTCAAGCGCTACGGCGAGGTGTTCAAGGGCCCGCCGCAATGGCAGGCGATCGCCATCGAGGGCGGGGCCGATACCTATCGCTGGTCGGACAGCTCCACCTACGTGAAGAACCCGCCCTATTTCGAGGGCATCACCATGGAGCCCGCGCCGGTGGGCGATATCCAGGGCGCGCGCATCCTGGCGCTGCTGGGCGATTCGATCACCACCGACCACATCAGCCCGGCCGGCAACATCAAGAAATCCTCGCCCGCTGGCGACTATCTGCTGGAACGCCAGATCCTGGCGCATGATTTCAACAGCTATGGCGCGAGGCGCGGCAACCACGAGATCATGATGCGCGGCACCTTCGCCAATATCCGCATCAAGAACGAGCTGGCGCCGGGCACCGAGGGTGGGGTGACCACCCACCAGCCTTCAGGAGCGGTGCTGCCGATCTACGACGCGGCGATGCGCTACAAGGCCGAAGGCGTGAAGCTGGTGATCTTCGCCGGCAAGGAATACGGCACCGGCTCCTCTCGCGACTGGGCGGCCAAGGGCACCATGCTGCTGGGCGTGAAGGCGGTGATTGTCGAGAGCTTCGAGCGCATCCACCGCTCGAACCTGGTGGGCATGGGCGTGCTGCCGCTGACCTTCAAGGACGGGATGGACCGCAAGAGCCTGGGCCTGACCGGCGCCGAGATCATCGACGTGCTGGGGCTCGCCGATCTGTCGCCGCGGATGGATTTGTCGCTCGTGATCCACCGGCCGAACGGCGCGACCGATATCGTGCCGGTGCTGTGCCGCGTCGATACGCTGGACGAAGTGGCCTATTACCGCCATGGCGGCATCCTGCACTACGTGCTGCGGGAGATGGCGAAGGCGGCCTGACCGGTCTTGTGACGCGCGATGAGCGACCCGCTGGTCAAGATCCCATGGCAGTCCCTCGCCGTTCTCGGCAAGGGCGTCTTTCTGTCGCGCTGGTCGCGCTGGCTGATGGCGCCGTTCTATCTGGGGCTGCTGGTCACGCTGGCGATGCTGCTGGTGAAGTTCGTGCAGGACCTGATCCTGTCGGTTCCGCGCACGCTCGATGCGTCCAACAGCGAGATCCTGCTGAAGGTGCTGAGCCTGATCGATCTGTCGCTGGCGGCCAATCTGGTGGTGATCGTGATGCTGGCGGGGTGGGAGAACTTCGTCGCCAAGATCGTGACCGACGATCTGGAACAGCGGCCGGAATGGATGGGCCATATCGACCTGGGCGCGCTGAAGCTCAAACTGTTCGCTTCTCTGGTGGCGATCTCCGGGGTGTACCTGCTGGAGACGTTCATGCATGTCGACGAGTTCACGACGATGCATGTCGCCTGGCAGTTGGCCATCCATCTGACCTTCGTGGTGTCGGGGCTGATCATGGCCTGGACGGACAGGGTCAGCGCCTAGGGGGAAGGGAAGACCAGGGCTCTGCCCTGGGCCCGCGAAGGTTTGCCGGGTACCCCCCGGGGAATGCCGGGTCCAGTGACCGCTGGTCCCTGGCGGGGCTCGCGGCGGAGCCCCGACCTTCGCTCCGATGACCTCCCTCCTCGACACGCTCCATCTCCGCCCCCACCGCGTCGCCCGCGGCCACGATCTCGCGCGCCTGCCCATCAGCCTGAATCTGGGCGCGATCAGCGTCGCCGAGGGCATCCGCGCCGCCCTGTCGGTGGCGGTGCTGGTGGCGCTGAACGAGTGGCTGGCCTGGCCGCCGATGGCCGAGGCGGCGCTGGGCGCGCTGTTCACCTGTCTGTGCGACGCCGGCGGCACGGTGCGCGAGCGGGCCCCGCCGCTGCTGACCTTCGGCCTGCTGGGGGCGGTGCTGACCGCCGGGCTCGGCCTCGCCCGTGGCGAGGGCTTCGCCCTGATCGTGCCGCTGGCCAGCCTGGTGATCTTCCTCAACAGCTTCGTGCGCATCTATGGCCAGTCCGCCCAGCAGGTCGGCAACCTGCTGAGCGTGGTCGCGGTGCTCGGGCTCGACCGGGCGGTCGAGCCGAAGCAGGCGCTGGTGCTGGCTCTGGCTTTCTGGGGCGGCAATCTGTGGGCGCTGCTGCTGACCCTGGTGATCTGGCGGGTGCGGCCCTATCGGCCGGCCCGCCGGGCGGTGGCCGAAGCCTATCGCCGCCTGGCACTGATGACCGGCGATCTGCGCCGGCTGGCGCTGCACGAGCAGGCGCAGGACGCGCAATGGGAGAGCCACAGCCGCGCCCATCGCCGCGCCGTGCGCGAGGCGATCGAAACCGCCCGGTCCGCGGTGCTGGCGACGGTGCGGGCACGTGGGCCGGCGCGGGGCTATGCCGCGCTGGGGCTGATCCGGCTGGAGGCGGCGGACCAGATCTTCGCCGCCCTGATCGCGCTATCGGACCTGCTGGAGCAGCCCTGCGAACCGGTGCCGCGCGCCGCGATCTGCCGCGCGCTGCGCCGGTTGCAACCGCTGCTGCTGGTGATCGCCCAGTTGCTGGTTCCCGGCGAGGCCGATACGCGCGGGCGGATCGAGCGCAGCATCGCCGCGATCGAGGCCGAACGGGCGTTCCTGCCGGCCGATCAGCCGCTGAGCCTGGTGCTGGAAGCGCTGATCGACCGGTTGCGGATCGCGGCCAACATGACCACCGCGGCGAGCGATCCGGTGTCCGGCACATTGCCGCAGGAAGCGGCGCGGGCCGGGCTATGGGACCGCTTGTCGGGGCCGGTGAAGGCCAATCTGAACTGGCGCAGCGCGCCGCTGCGCCATGCGCTGCGGGCGGCACTGATCGCCGCGGTCGCAATCGGCTTCACGGTGATCTGGTACGGCCCCTACGAGCGCTGGCTGACCATCACCATGGTGGTGACGATGCAGCCCTATTTCGCCGCGACCCTGACCCGTGCGCTGGAACGCATCGGCGGCACCGTGCTGGGCGGATTCCTGGCCAGCGGCATCGCGGTGGTCTGCCACACCCCGCTCGCCATCGCGGTCGCGCTGTTTCCGCTGGCGGTCATCGCATTGTCGGTGCGCGCGGTGAGCTTCGGGCTGTTCATGACCGCGCTGACGCCGCTGATCGTGCTGCTGTCGGGACTCAGCCGGCCGGAGACGAGTGAACTCACCATCGCGCTGATGCGGGCGCTGTTCACGCTGGCCGGCGGCGGGCTCGCGGTGCTGGGATGTCTGTTCCTGTGGCCGAGCTGGGAGCCGGAAACCCGTCTGGCCGGCGAGGCGCGCGCGGCGATCCGGGCGCATGGCGGCTTCGCCCGCGCGGTGCTGTCGGTGCCGCTGGGCGAGGCGGAGCCGGCCGCCGTCCTGCCGGCCCGCCGCGCCGCCGGCCTGGCCAGCAACAACCTCGAAGCCTCGCTGCAGCGGGCCTTGCTGGAACCCGCCCATGCCGGCCAGGCGCGGCTGGAGGCGGCGATGTTGATCGATGCTGCGCTGCGGCGCATGGCCGGACGGCTGACCGCGATGCAGTTCGATCCCACCCTGGCCCGGACGCTCGATCCCGCCTTGTGGCGCCGCTGGCGGGACTGGATCGACAGCTCGGCGCAGGCGCTGGCCAGGGGCGCGGAACTCTCCCGCCGCCCCGGCCTGCCGCCGTCGGCCGGCGAGGCGGGAGAGGCGCTGTCGCGTATCGCGAGGCAGATCGAGATGATGGGCCTGGTCATGGAGCGTCTTCGCGCCTGACCGGTAGCCGGCCGGGCCCGGATGCGGTGGTCCTGCCGGATCGCCCCGGCGCCGGGTCGGCCGCTCCGGCCGGCGCCGTCACAGATGGGCGAGCCAGACATCCAGCACGGCGCAGCGTTTGTCCTCGCGCACCACCGCCAGCGCCTCGGCCAGGGCCGGGGCCACCTCCTCGGGGCGGCGCAGGGTGCGGGCATGGGCGCCGCCGGCGGCGGCGGCGATGGCGGCGTAGTCCGGCGGCGGGTCGAAGCTCACGCCGATCTCGTTGGCGCGGCTGGCATGGCCCTGCGGATGCACCGCCAGCGCCGAAAGCTTGGGGGATTTCCAGCCCCGGTTGTTCAGCACCACGGTCAGGAACGGCGTGCGGTAGTGCCGCGCCATCCAGTGCACCGAGGACGGCACCGAGAACATGTAGGACCCGTCCCCGGTGATCGCGACCACATCCGCCTCGGGCAGGGCGAGCTTCACCCCGATCGCCGCCCCGCCATGCCAGCCGAGCGAGCCGCCGCCCGAAGTATACATCGCCCCCGGCCGGTCGAGCCGCAGATGGTCGATCACGCTGTGATAGCTCGAGATCGCCTCGTTCAATACGATCGTCTGCGCGTCGATCCGGTCGCGCAGGCAGGCGAGGAGATATTCCACCGTGATCTCGCCGGTGGGGCAGGCCTCGCGCTCGGCCAGCGCCGCGACGCGGGCGGCGTGCAGGCGGGTGTAATGGGCGCGACTCGCGGCGGCCGGGCCAGGGTCCGGCGGGGTCGCGTCGAAGGCCCGGTTGATCTGGCCGAGCGCGGTCGCCGCATCGGCGCGGAACACCCCGCGCGCGGCGATGTACCACAGCGGCATCTGCTGTTTCAGCGGATCTATGTCGATATGGTAGATCGCGGCGTCCTCGGCCGGCCGGCTGACGCTCGGGATCCAGGGCACGTCGCTGTCCAGCACCAGCACCAGGTCGGCGCCGGCCAGGGCCTCGTTCTGTCGCGGCTGGTTCCACTGGTTGCCCTGGTACAGTGGATCCCCGGCCGGGAAATTCACCCGGTTCGGCACGGATTCCAGCACCCCCATGCCCAGGCGCTGCGCCAGCCGCACCAGTTCGCCCACCGCCGCCGGATTGCGCCCCAGGAACGAGGTGACCGCGAGCGGCCGTCGCGCCGCCCGCAGGGCGCCGACCAGCGCGTCCAGCCCGTCCGGCGGCAGCGCGCAGGGCGCGATCGGGCGGAATTCCGCCGCGCGGCGCGCGGTTTCGGTCGCTTCGGCCTCCATCACCTCGCGCGCGCCGGTCAGATAGACCGGGCCCTGTGGGTCGCTATGGGCGAATTGCAGGGCCCGCCAGGTGATCTGGCGGATATTGCCGGGGCTGCGGAACTGGTTCTCGTATTTCACGTAGCCGCGCACGATCCCGGGCTGGTCGAACACGTCCTGGATCCACTGGATGAATTCGTTGCGGCTGCCACGCGCCTCGCCCTCCTGGGTGAAGGGCGAGAGGCCGGCGAAGATCAGCACCGGCACGCGGCCCTTGGCGGCATTGTGCATCGCGCCGGCCAGCGCCTGGGTGCCGCATTCGACATGCACCACCACCGCCTGGGCCTGGCCGCTGGCCTGGGCGTGGCCGTGCGCGGCACTCAGCGCCACCATCTCGTTCGGGCAGGTGTAGAGCGCCGGCACCTTCCGGCCGGTGGCTCGCGCCTCGGCCAGCGCCTCCACCAGCGCCGGGTGGTCGCTGCCGAAATTGGCGAAGATGCAGGACACCCCGGCCTCGTCGAGCGCCTCCAGGAAGGCGGTGCTGGCGGTGTACATCGCGGCGGCGTCTCCCTGTGCGCGGGGGGCATCCAGCACCATTCCGCCCGGCCCCGCCAGCCGGTCGGATGGCAGCGGCGGCGGGGCTGGCCGGGGCGGGGGACCCCGCGCCCGTCATCTTGGATTTGAGGCAGCCGCCATCCCATGCCAGACTATCCTTCGTTCGGCGCCGCGTCGCGATCGCTGCGACCGGCCAGACCGGACCATGGCGCGAGACGGAAGGTCCGACCGATGGATGAAGACCCGGCGGCGGCCTATGCCAGACAGGTCCAGGCGCAGATCGGCCAGTATGTGGACCGGCCGATCCACACCACCCCCCCGGCGGCGGACTGGCTGAACCAGCGCTTCCTGACCCCGCGGCTGGAGCATCTGTTCGGCGTCACCGACATCGAGTCGCTCTATGGGGTCGAACTCGCCCGCGCCGCGGAGCGCTGCGGCGTGGCCGAGGCGGTGAGCCTCGGCGCCGGCGACGCGACGCTCGAGATCGGCATCGCGCGGGCCATGCAGCGTCTCGGCCTGGCGCCGGTCAGGATCACCTGCCTGGAACTCTCGCCGGTGCTGATCGAGCGGGGGCGCGCGGCAATCGCCGCCGCCGGCCTCGAAGGCCGGATCACCATGGCGGAGGCCGATCTCAACCGCGCGCTCGACCGGCCGGGCCCGGTCGCGGCGTTCATGGCGCATATGTCGCTGCACCACATCGTCGGGCTGGAGACGCTGTTCGACAGCGTGCGCGACACACTGCACCCCGAGGGCGCGATCGTCACCATCGATATGATCGGCCGCAACGGTCATATGCGCTGGCCGGAGACGCTGGCGCTGCTGCGCGAACTCTGGCCGTTGCTGCCCGCGCGCCTCAAGCACGATCACGCCTTCGGCCGGCCGGATCCGTGGTTCGAGGACTGGGACTGCTCGATCGAAGGCTTCGAGGGCATTCGCGCCCAGGACATCATGGACGTGCTGGGCGCCCGCTTCGCCTTCGAGCGCTGCCATTTCTGGGGCGGGCTCACCGAGATGATGGTCTCGCCGCGGTTCGGTGCCAATTTCGATCTCGCTCTGCCGGCCGACCGCCTGCTGCTCGATGCGCTGCAGCAGGTCGAGGATCGGCTGATCGCCGGCGGCCGGATCTTTCCGACCCTGTTCGCCGCGGTGCTGCGCCGGCCCGGCGCGATCGCCACCGCCCCGATCTGCTATGCCGGGCGCCATCCCCAAAGGATGCGCCGGCCGGTCGATCTGCCGCCGCCGGCGCAGCTGCCGAGCCTGGCCGAAGCCGGGTTCGAGAATCCCTATCCGCCGATGAACCCGCCCCTCGAGCAAGGGGTCGCACGCGGCGCGCGCATCGGCTTCGGCACCGGCCAACCGGGGCTCGGGCTGCTGCGCTGGGGCTGGGCCTCGCCCGAACCGCCGCTGGTCTGGGCCCTGGGGCTGGCGAGCGGGCTCGGCTTCGCGTTCGAGGCCGGCGCGCCACGGACCCTGACGCTGGAGACCATCGGCTTCGTGCCGGGGCGTTTCGCGCAGCAGCAGACCACGGTCACGCTGAACGGCGTGACGCTGGGGCAGATCACCCATCGTCAGACCGGCGAAGCGCTCACCAGCCGGTTCACGGTGCCGGCCGGCGCGGCCAGGCAGGGGCCGCAACGGCTCGAACTACACACGCCCACGCCCCGCCGCCCCGATCTCGACAGCGGCGAGGACCAGCGCCCGTTGAGCGTCGCGCTGGTTGCAATGACCCTCACCTGAGCCTTCGCGCGTGGAGCGCGATCGGCAGAAGGCGCTGGCCGTGGCGTGTCCAACCCTTGCCCGGCCGGACCTCAGGCGTGCCCGGCCTCCCCCGACAGCAGCAGCGGGTCGATCCGCAGCTTGGCGAGCGCGCGCCGCCATTTGGTATCGGCATCGCCGTCGAACACCAGCGTCTCGTCGGCCGGGGCCGACAGCCAGGTGTTCTGCTGCAGCTCGGCATCGAGCTGCCCCGGTCCCCAGCCGGCATAGCCCAGCGCCAGCAGCCCCGCGCGCGGCCCGCCACCCTCGGCGATCGCTTTCAGCACGTCCAGGCTGGCGGTCAGCGCCACCGCCCCGTCCACCCGCAGACTGCCATCCCCGGTCCAGTCGGCGGTGTGCAGCACGAAGCCGCGGGCATTGTCCACCGGCCCGCCCGAGCACAGCCGGATGCGTCGCGCCGGGGGCGTCGGGTTGACATCCAGCTGGCGCAGAAGATCGTCGAAGCTCGGCCGCTCGATCGGGCGGTTGAGCACGATGCCCATCGCCCCCTCGTCGGTATGGGCGCACAGATAGATCACACTCTGGGCGAAGCGCGGATCCGCCATCGCCGGCATTGCGATCAGCAGCTGCCCGGTCAGGAAGCCATCGGGTTCGGGGAGTGAGGTACTGGACATGACTTCGGATCTGGGGGTGCCGGCGTCCGCCCGCAAGCCGGCGTGACACGCCTGTCGCGGCGGGCTAGTACTGAATTCGTCGGAGCGCAGAACAGGGATCCAGACGGATGACGATCAAGGTCGGTGACACTATCCCCGCGATGAAGCTGACAGTGGCCTCGGCCGATGGGCCGAAAGAGGTCTCCACTGACGAATTGTTCAAGGGGAAGAAGGTGGTGCTGTTCGCCACCCCGGGTGCCTTCACCCCCACCTGCAGCGCGCGGCACCTGCCAGGCTTCGTGGAACACGCCGCGGCGATCCAGGCCAAGGGGGTGGACAGCATCGTCTGCCTGGCGGTCAACGACGCATTCGTGATGGGCGCCTGGGCCAAGGACCAGGGCGTGGACGGGCGGATCGTGATGCTGGCGGACGGTTCGGGTCAGTTCACCCGGGCCCTCGGGCTGGAGCTCGATCTGGTGGCCCGCGGGCTTGGCGTGCGCAGCCAGCGCTTCGCCCTGATCGCGGTGGACGGCAAGGTGACGCATCTGGCGGTGGAAGCGCCAGGCGGGTTCGAGGTCAGCAAGGCCGAAGCGATCCTGCAGGTGCTCTGACCACATCCCTTCCGGCGACGCGGGCAGGACCGGGCTCCGGGGCTCGCGCGGCGGACGGCGGAGCAGGGCACTGGGCTCGCGCACCGCCCCCCGGGGGTTTCCTCCAGGGGGGACCGCCGGCGGGTGGGCCTATCGGTCGGGCAGGGAGAGCGCAGGGATCTGCAGATAGGCGGTCCGCTTCGTCTCCCGCCGCCCATGCGCCACCGAATCCAGGATCAGCCCGCACATCAGCGACAGCGAGGACAGCAGGGTGAGGCCGGTCGCCAGCACCGCGCTGGGCAGCCGCAGCACCAGATGCGTGTGCAGGAATTCGATCACGACCGGCACGCCCAGACCGAGCCCGGCGGCCAGCAGCACCAGCGCCGTGAGAGAGAAGAACTGCAGCGGCCGCTCCTCCTTGATCAGCACCAGGATGGTGTGGAGGATCACCAGCCCGTCGCGATAGGTCCGCAGCTTGGAAGCCGAGCCGGGCGGGCGGTCGCGATAGGCCACCTCGACCTCGCCGATCGGCAGTTTGAGGTCTAGGGCATGGATGGTGAATTCCGTCTCGGTGCCGAACCCCGCCGCCATCGAGGGGAAGGACTTCACGAAGCGGCGCGAGAAGGCGCGGAACCCCGACAGCATGTCGGTGATGCGGTCGCCGAAAATGCCGCGCACGATCCCGGTCAGCACGGCGTTGCCGAAGCGGTGGCCGGTGCGGTAGGCGGCCTTGATCGCGGTCACCCGCGTGCCGGTCACCATGTCGAGCTGCCCGTCCACCAGCATGCGCACCATCGCCGGGGCGGCGGCGGCATCGTAGGTGTAGTCGCCGTCGACCAGCAGGTAGATGTCGGCCTCGACATCGGCGAACATCCGCCGCACCACGTTGCCCTTGCCGCGCAGCGTCTCGTGCCGGACGATCGCCCCGGCGCGGGCGGCGATCGCCGCGGTCGCGTCGGTGGAGTTGTTGTCATAGACATAGAGAACGGCCCGGGGCAGGGCCGCGCGGAAATCAGCGACCACCTTGGCGATCGCCACCGCCTCGTTGTAGCAGGGGATCAGCACGGCGATCCGCAGTGCCGCGAAGGCTTCGGTATCGGCCCGCGCGGTCTCGTTCTGAAGCTGGTCCATTCCGCCGAATTCCCAGCCCGTTCCCACCGCGCCCAGCCCGGCCACGGAAATCTCGTGTCATCATCTGATCGGACGATGTCGCGCGCCAACACATATCACCATTGCCTGCCTGTCCGCGTCGGGGGTGATCCATCGGGGCCAAAGGGCGCGTTCCCCTCCACCCGGGAGGTTGCGGGAGGTGATCGATCTCGCCGGAAACCATCACGCCGACGCGCTTTCACACGTGACGTCCTGCTTCACTGTTCCCGCCGGGGATCCGTGCACCAGGCTCGGGCCGATGGTCCGATCACCGTCCGGGCCTCCCAGCCGATGGCCAGGCTTAGTTTTTTGAGGCCTTCGCCCTCGAACTATTCGTTTGCGAGACGGCCCCGGCAACCGGAGTGTCGTGGCAGGCAACAATACGGATCGCTCCCATGACAGCTCTCGCATACCGGAACTGGGTCCCCCCCCATTGCGAACACTTCGTCCAGGCGATCGCCCGCGAGACCAGCGGCCAGACATCCGCCGCGATCGCCGCGGCGATCGATCGCGCCATCGCCCTCAACCGGACCATCCACGAGACCGACTGCATCAATCTCAACCCGGCCGCCAATGTCATGAATCCGAAGGCGGAGGCCGCACTCGCATCCGGCCTCGGATCGCGGCCGTCGCTCGGCTACCCGGGCGACAAATACGAAATGGGGCTCGAGGGGATCGAGCGGATCGAAGTCATCGCCGCCGAGCTCGCCGCCGAGATCTTCGCCGCACGCTACGCGGAAATCCGCGTCGCCTCGGGGGCCATCGCGAATCTCTACGCCTTCATGATGGCCGCGAAGCCGGGTGATCGGATCATCGTGCCGCCGCCGGCCATCGGCGGGCATGTCACCCACCACATGGCGGGATGCGCCGGCCGCTACGGGCTCGACATCCACGCCGCCGCGATCGACGCCGAGGGCTATACGGTCGATCTCGACGCCCTGCGTGCGCAGGCGCATGCGCTGCGCCCCAGGCTGATCACGATCGGCGGCAGTCTCAACCTGTTCCCCCACCCGGTTCGCGAACTGCGCCGGATCGCCGACGAGGTCGGTGCGCTGCTGCTGTTCGATGCCGCCCATCTCTGCGGCATGATCGCCGGGCGGACCTGGCCGCATCCGCTGGAGGAGGGCGCGCATCTGATGACGATGAGCACCTACAAGAGCCTCGGCGGCCCGGCCTCCGGCCTGATCGTCACCAACGATCCCGCGATCGCGGAGAAACTCGACGCCATCGCCTTTCCGGGGCTGACCGCGAATTTCGATGCCGCGAAATCGGCCGCGCTGGCGATCACCCTGCTCGACTGGAAGGACCACGGCCGGGCCTACGCCGCCGCCATGGTCGCGACCGCGCGCGCGCTCGCCGAGCAGCTGCTCGCGCTGGGCATCCCGGTGTTCACGACCGGCAGGGGCGTCACCCTTTCGCACCAGTTCGCGATCGAGGCGGCGACGTTCGGGGGTGGCCAGCAAGCGGCGAAGAAGCTGCGCGGCGCCCGTATCCTGGCCTGCGGCATCGGCCTGCCGATCGCCGGCGTGGAGGGCGACATGAACGGCCTGCGGCTCGGCACACCCGAGATCGTGCGCTGGGGAATGACGGTGGACGACATGCCGGAACTCGCCTCCCTCATCGCCCGCGGCCTGCGTGGCAACGACGGCGGCGAGCAGGTGGCGGCGGACGTGACCGCGTTCCGCCAGCGCTTCCGCACGCTCCATTTCATCAACTGATCCCGGCAGCCGGATGGGCCGGCCGTCTTGGTGCCTCCGGCGAGCCGCTTCGCTCCGGGAACGGGCTGGCATCGGCTTCCGGCGGCGCTTTCCTCATGAGTCGACATGCGATACCGGCCGGCGCTGACATGGAACCATGAAGGACCGAAGACCGGGCTCTGCCCGGACCCGCCAGGGATCTGAGGTCCCTGGAGCCACGTCCCTTGGGGGGTAACCCCTGACGGTTGGGGTCCGGCGCCGGCGAGACGAGGAGGCTGCCCGATCGCGATCAACCCGCCGCGCCCGCGTCTGCCGCCGCTCAACGCCCTGAAGGCGTTCGAGGCGGCCGCGCGCCACGCGGGCTTCGCGGCGGCGGCCGAGGAACTGGGGGTCACGCCGGCCGCGGTGTCCCACCAGGTCAAGGCCCTGGAAGCCTGGCTCGGCGCCCCGCTGTTCGTGCGCCGCGCGCATGGGCTGGACCTGACCGACCGGGGCCGGTCCGCGCTGCCCGCGTTCTCCGCCGCCTTCGATGCCCTGGTGCGTGCCGTGCGGGACCTGCGCGGCGCATCGCCGCGGGCACAGGTGAGTATCGCCGCCCTGCCCGCGGTCGCCCAGCTCTGGCTCGCGCCCCGGCTGCCGGGCGCGCGCGCCGCGTTCCCGAAGCTCTCGCCCTCCATCCATGCGCTCGAGGCGCCGCCCGACCTTCGCCGGGAATTGTTCGACTTCGCCCTGTTCTTTGTCCGCGACGCCCCCGCGGGCTGCCGGACCGTGCCGATGGGCGAAGATGTGATCTTTCCGGTGTGCACGCCAGACATCGCGCGGACGCTGGCGTCACCGGCCGATCTCGCGACGATGCCGCTGCTGCGGGATACGACCTGGTCGGGGGACTGGGATTGCTGGCTGTCAGCTGCGTCGCTGAAGGGCCTCGTGACCGACCAGGGCCCGGCCTTCTCGCTCTACAGCATGGCGGTGCAGGCGGCATTGGATGGGGCCGGCGTCCTGATGGCCCATGCGGCGCTGATCGGCCCGCATCTCGGGTCGGGCGCCCTGGTCGCGCCGTTTCCGATCGTTGCCCGCACCGGGCTGCGGCTGGCGATCCTGGCGCCGGAGCGGATTTCCGAGGAGGCCGTGCATCTGATCGCCTGGCTCACGGAGCACGTGCAGGGCCGCTGACGATACGAACGCCCTGCGCGATCTTGTGAGAACGCCGTGCATCGCGGGCCGGCCGACTGCGGAGCACCGGTCCGGTGGCGCCCCGGTCCGGCGTGGTTGCCTCAGCGCTTGACGGAGAACGCGATACTGCCCTGGGACACCTCGCCATCGGGCATCGAGCGGACCACCCAGCGCAGCTCATAGTCACCGCCGGCCAGCGTGCCGGGATGGGCGAATAATTCGTTCGGGGCGCTGTCCAGCAGCGGCCGCAATGTGGCCGTCACCTGGCCGCCCCGGACGATCAGCAAGGCCGATTCGCGATGGTTCACCGGCCCGTCGAAGCGCACGAAGAAGCCCGGCCCCGGCCCATCGATCGTCGCTCCGGCGGCGGGGGCGGAGGCGATCACCACCAGCGCGCGCGCCCTGGCCACTCCCGGCAGCGCGACTGCCAGGATCATCGCCACGATCGGTGCGGCGAGAAGCAGCTTGGTTCGCATTGCAGTCTCCCTCGTGGTCCGAATTCCTGACGCTCGGTCGGCACGTGCAGGCGAACCGGCCATCCAACCTGGACGCGTGGCAAATCTTGCAGCCGAACCGCCGCGTCGCGCCAGGGGGCAGGGGCCGGGGC
>DAICZL010000346.1 GCA_027311165.1 bacterium | reverse complement strand
GACCACGCGGCGGAGCACGATTACGGCGTGCCGGCCTTCAACATCAACAACATGGAACAGGCGCTCGCGATCATGGAAGCCGCCTCCAGCCTGGACGCGCCTGTCATCATCCAGGCCTCGCGCGGCGCGCGGTCCTACGCCAACGACATCATGCTGAAGCACATGATGGATGCGGTCACCGAAATCTATCCGCAGATCCCGGTCTGCGTGCATCTCGACCACGGCAACGGTCCCGACACCTGCATGACCGCAATCCAGGCCGGATTCACCTCGGTGATGATGGACGGCTCGCTGGAGGAGGACATGAAAACCCCCGCCAGCTACGACTACAACGTGACCGTCACCGCCCGGGTCGCGGAGCTCGCCCACGCCATCGGCGTGTCGGTGGAGGGCGAGCTCGGCTGCCTCGGGTCGCTCGAATCCGGCGAGGCCGGCGAAGAAGATGGCTCCGGCGCCGAGGGCAAGCTGACCCACGACCAGCTGCTGACCGACCCCGAGCAGGCGGCCGATTTCGTCCGCCGCACCGGAGTGGATGCCCTGGCCATCGCCATCGGCACCAGCCACGGCGCCTATAAATTCTCCCGCAAGCCGACCGGCGACATCCTGGCGATCGACCGCATCAAGCAGATCCACGCGCGCATCCCGAATACCCACCTGGTGATGCACGGCTCCTCCTCGGTGCCGCAGGAATGGCTGGACGTGATCCGCGAATATGGCGGCAAGATCAAGGAGACCTACGGCGTGCCGGTCGAGGAGATCCAGCAGGGCATCCGCCACGGCGTGCGCAAGGTGAACATCGATACCGATATCCGCCTCGCGATGACCGGGGCGATGCGCCGGCTGATGGGCAGCAAGCCCGAGGAATTCGATCCGCGGAAATTCCTGGCCGAAGCCACCAAGGCCACGCGCGAGGTCTGCCGCGCGCGGTTCGAGGCGTTCGGCAGCGCCGGCCAGGCGAGCCGGATCAGGCCGGTGCCGCTCGACCGGATGGCGGCGCGCTATGCCAGCGGGGAATTGCGGCCGGTGGTGCACTGAACACGAGCGAGCCCTTCGCCGTCACGGCCCCACGGGCTTGCCGGCCCATCCCGACCAGCCAGGGAGCGGCTCCCTGGTCGCGGAGTGCTCGCGCAAGGCCGGAGGGGGGCGCCCTCCGGCCCTATGGCAGCGCCGGATACGCCAGGAACCGCACGATCTTCCAGCTGCCATCCGCCTGCCGCCGGAATACGTCCAGGCCGATATCCTGGCCGGTCACGGTCTTCACCGGCCCGTCCGACGTAACGCTGTAGGTCCACACCACGCGGGCGATCGCCATGTCTCCCTCCACCTGCACCTCTTTCAGGTCGAGCGCGTAGTGGATGCTCCGCTGCGGATCGGCCAGGGACTGGCGCAGCCCGGCACACAGGGTCGCGAAGCCCTGCTCGGGGATGCCCTGATAGTCCGAGACCAGATCGGGCGCGAACAGGTCGCAGACCCGGTCCGCCCGGCGGTCGTTGAAATCGGCCATCCAGCCCCGCAGCGCGTCGGCGACCGCATCGGCAGGCGACGGCCCGGCCGCGGCGAGAAGCAACGCCACAGCCGGCAGCACTGCCGATCTGTGCAGCCCGGCCGGATTTCGCAGCGCTCCCGGCCTGATCGCGCCGCCTTGCCTCACGAGGTCAGGGCGCGCACGAAGGTCCCGACCTGTGCCAGCGCCTGCGCGCCCATGGCGAGCTGCGGGTAGAACAGCGTGAAGGCATGGATCATCTCCGGCCAGATCTCGAGCGTGACGCGCACCCCGGCGGCACCGGCGACGCCGGCGAGGCGCACGGAATCATCGAGCAGCGTCTCGGCCGATCCCACATGGATCAGGCAGGGCGGCAGCCCGTGCAGATCGGCATGGATCGGCGAGACCAGCGGGTCCGCCGCGTCGGCACCGTTGAGATAATCGGCGGCGAGCCCGTCGAGATAGGGCTTGCTGATCAGCGGATCGATCGCCGCCTGGCTCTGCATGCTGGCGCCGGACTGCTGCAGGTCGGTCCAGGGCGAGCTCAGCCAGGCGCAGGCCGGAAGCGCATCGCCGGCCGCCCGCAGGGCCACCATCGCCGCCAGCGCGAGGCCACCGCCGGCGCTCTCGCCGCACAGGGCGATGCGCTGCGGCGCCACGCCCTGGGCGAGCAGGAAACGATAGCCGGCCAGCGCATCCTCCAGCGCAGCGGGAAACGGATGCTCGGGGGCCAGCCGGTAGCCGAGCGCCAGGGTGCGCGCCCGCGCTTCGCGCCCCAGCTGCGCGACCATGTGGCGATGGCTGTCCAGCGAACCCGCGACATAGCCACCGCCGTGCAGGAACAGCACCACCCGGGACGGATCGGACCCGGCCGCCAGGGTCCATTCCGCGGCCACGCCGCCGGCATCGACCTTGCTGACCCGAACATCCGACGGCACGGTGAAATGGGCGCTGAGACCATCGAGGCGGGCGCGACGCTCGGCGAGACCGGCCGGCCGCGGGGTTGCGGCGAGCTGGGCGCGGATGACCTCGATTTCCGGGTTCGCCATTGTCGTCCCTCGCTCACCACACGTGTCCGCATCCGCAACAGCCAAGCCGCACTTCCGATACTGAAGGAGCAGTGTATCGGCCGATCCCCGGCAGTGGCAACGAAGCGATGATCGCCCGGTCGCACCGCCCCGCTGCCAGGCGCGTCTTCGGTCTGGCCCGGCAAGCGCAGACGGGGCCGCAAGCACACTCCTGCCGCCCAGGGAATGCGGCCCTGGGACTGCGGCCCGGGGAATGCGGCCCTGGGAATGCGGCCCGGGGAATGCGGCCCGGGGGACGGCCCCGGGGGGCAAAGGAAGCACCCTGCGATGGTGCACCGATGCGGGACCGGGGCGCCGGGCTCCCCAGCGTGCCGGGGGAGGCCGCGCCGTCGGACCTTCCGAAACGCCTCTGTCAGGCTCCGCCGGCGCGCGGATGGGCGCGCTGCCAGACTTCGATCAGCCGGGCCTCGTCCACCGCGGTATAGCGCTGCGTGGTGGACAGGCTGGCATGGCCCAGCAGGTCCTGGATCGCCCGCAGATCGGCCCCCGCACACAGCAGATGGGTGGCGAAGGAATGGCGCAGCGCATGCGGCGTGGCGTGTTCGGGCAGACCGTTCAGCCGGCGGAACTCCCGCAGCACGCGCTGCGCGACCGCCGGGTTCAGCCGCTTGCCGCGAGCGCCCAGGAACAGCGGCGCGGCCGGCGCAGGATCCGGATGGCGGGCGAGCCAGGCGCCGACCGCTTCTCGCACCGCCGGCAGCACCGGCACGATGCGCTGCTTCGCGCCCTTGCCGCGCACGCGCAGCGGTACCTGCGCCCCCGGCAGCGGCGCGTCGCGCACATCCAGCGCCAAAGCCTCGGCGATGCGCAGCCCGCAGCCATAGAGCAGGGTGAACAAGGCGACGTCGCGAGCACTGAGGGCTTCCTGGTCGGACATCTCGCCGATCTCGCGCGCGACGGTCAGCGCCTGGTCGGGGCTGAGCGCCCTCGGGATCGGCTTGCGGGCGCGGGGGGTGGCGATCAGGGCCAGCGCCGGGTTGGTCAGTCCATGGCGGCGCAGCAGGAAGCGGTAGAACCCTCGCAACGCCGAAAGATGGCGGGCACGGCTGGCATTGCCGATGCCCTGCCCGGCCTGGAAGGCGAGCCAGGCGCGCAGATCGGCGGGGGCCACGCGGCCCAAGGCGGCGAGATCGGGCTCGGCGCCGAGATGGCGCGTCAGGAAGCCCAGGAAGCCCGCGAGATCGGCGCCATAGGCGGCGACCGTCAGCGGGGCGGCGCGGCGTTCAAGCGCCAGCCAATCCAGAAAGGCCCGCCGGGCCGCCTCGGCGCCCGCCTGCGGCGTGTCTGGTGCCGCTATCCTCCGCTCCGGCAGGTCCCGCTCCGTTGGGGTCCCGGCGCGCAGGCCAGGGTCCTGGCCGGCCGGATGCGGAGCTGCGGGCCCTCGGCCCCCTGGCTGCCCGGCGGAAGGGGCATGGGCTGCGACGTCGCGCGGCCCCGGCTCGGGCAGGCCGCATTCCGGGCCGGCCGGATGCGGAGCTGCGGGCCCTCGCCCTCCCGGCTGCCCGGCGGAAGGGGCACGGGCTGCGACGTTGCGCGGCCCCGGCTCGGGCAGGCCGCATTCCGGGCCGGCCGCTGCGGCCGCGGCAGGTCCGATCGGCGCTTGCCCGCGAGGCGGGACCTCGTCCGAAGCGCTGATCCTCCGGCCGGCTCCCCGCCCCCTCCGCGTCGCCTGCGCCGTCTGTCCGCTAGCCGTGCCGCTC
>DAICZL010000345.1 GCA_027311165.1 bacterium | reverse complement strand
GTTCTATTTCGGCGGCACCAGCCTGCTTATCATCGTCTCCGTCCCGATGGACACCATCCCCCAGATCCAGTCGCATCTGCTGGCGCACCAGTACGAAGGGCTGATCCGCAAATCCCGCGTCAAGGGCCGGGGCAGATGAATCTGATCCTTCTGGGGCCGCCGGGGGCGGGCAAGGGGACTCAGGCCAAGCGTCTGTCCGATCAGTTCGGCCTGGCGCAGATCTCGACCGGGGACATGCTGCGTGCCGAGGTCGCGGCCGGCAGCGATGTCGGCCAACTGGCCAAGGCGGTGATGGAAGCCGGCCAGCTGGTGTCCGACGAGATCATCATCCGCATGCTGGGCGCGCGGGTGGAACGGGCGGACTGCGCCAACGGCTTCATCCTGGATGGCTTCCCCCGCACGGTGCCTCAGGCCGAGGCGCTGGATGCGTTGCTGGCGGCGAAGGGGCTCGATCTGGACGCCGTGGTGGAATTGCGGGTGGACGATGCGAAGCTGGTGGAACGCATCGCCGGGCGGTTCACCTGCGCCTCCTGTGGCGCCGGCTATCACGACAGCTTCAAGCCGACCGTCGTGGCAGGCGTGTGCGACGTGTGCGCCGGCACCAGCTTCACGCGGCGGGCCGATGACAACCGTGAGACGGTCATCGCCAGGCTCGATGCCTATCATCGGCAGACCGCGCCGCTGCTGCCCTATTACGCCGCCCGGGGCCGGCTGAAGACGGTCGATGGCATGGCGACGATGGACGAGGTGGCGCAGCAGATCGCTGCGGTTCTGCCACAACGCGTCGCCTCGTGACGGGCCTTGGGGTGACGGGCCATGGGGTGACGGACCGCGGGCGTGCCAGGGATGCTCACGGAAAATTGATCCGGCTGCATTGACTCCGGGTCAATCAACGCTCTATACCGCCGCTCCGGCTGCCGAGGCGGTTCGGTTTCCTGCGTAATTCTCGGGGCGTTCCCGTCTCCAGGCGGGCGCCCCGCTGTTGCCTTTCGGGGCGTGGTGCGGCCGGTGCAAGACACCGGGGCGATCAGGAGAGACAGGCGTGGCGCGTATTGCCGGCGTGAACATCCCGACCAACAAGCGGGTGACGATCAGCCTGCGCTATATTTACGGCATCGGTCCGACCAAGGCCCAGCAGATCTGCGAGAAGCTGCACATCCCGGCCGAGCGGCGGGTGAACCAGCTGACCGACGAGGAAATCCTGCGGATCCGCGAACTGATCGATCGCGACTTCCGGGTGGAAGGCGATCTGCGCCGCGAAGTGGCGATGAACATCAAGCGGCTGATGGATCTGGGCTGCTATCGCGGCCTGCGCCATCGTCGCGGCCTGCCGGTGCGCGGCCAGCGCACCCATACCAACGCGCGCACCCGCAAGGGCAAGGCGGTGGCGATCGCCGGCAAGAAGAAGGTCACCAAGTAGCCTTCGTCCAGAGCCGCGCGGTCCGCCGCCACCCAAGCACCAGACAGGATCACCGATCGATGGCCAAGCCAGCCGCGCGCACCCGCCGCAAGGAGCGCAAGAACATCACCTCGGGCGTCGCGCATGTCGCGGCGACGTTCAACAACACCATGATCACCATCACCGACGCGC
Source organism: bacterium (assembly GCA_027311165.1). Lineage (GTDB taxonomy): Bacteria > Pseudomonadota > Alphaproteobacteria > Acetobacterales > Acetobacteraceae > DAICZL01. The sequence continues at coordinate 1,877 of DAICZL010000345.1, read as the reverse complement.
AGGGCAACACCATCGCCTGGTCGTCCTCGGGCAGCCAGGGCTTCAAGGGCAGCCGCAAATCGACCCCTTATGCCGCGCAGGTGGCGGCCGAGGATGCCGGCAAGAAGGCCCGCGAGCACGGCATGGAGACGCTGGAGATCGAGGTGAGCGGCCCGGGCTCGGGACGCGAGAGCGCATTGCGGGCGCTGCAGACGGTCGGCTTCGCGATCAGCGCGATCCGCGACACCACCCCCATTCCCCATAACGGCTGCCGCCCGCGCAAGCGCCGCCGCGTCTGATTCACTGACGGCGCTTCATTCCGCCGGCGCCATCCGGGCGCCGGCCTGTCTATTTGATAGCGAGGCCCATCATGGTCATACAGAAGAACTGGCAGACGCTGATCAAGCCGGAGAAGCTGGAGGTCGAGCCCGGCGCCGAGCCGCTGCGCGTTGCGACCGTGATCGCCGAGCCGCTGGAGCGCGGCTTCGGGATGACGCTGGGTAACGCGATCCGGCGCATCCTGCTGTCCTCGCTGCAGGGCGCAGCCGTGACCTCGGTGCAGATCGACGGCGTGCTGCATGAATTCAGCAGCATCCCCGGCGTGCGCGAGGACGTGACCGACATCGTGCTGAACATCAAGCAGCTCGCTCTGCGGATGCATGGCGAGGGCCCGAAGCGGATGACGCTGACCGCGACCGGCCCGGGCGAGGTGCGGGCCGGGCAGATCCAGGCCGGCCACGACATCGAGATCATGAATCGCGACCTGGTGCTGTGCACGCTCGATGACGGCGTGAAGCTGGGCATGGAATTCACCGTCGAACTCGGCCGCGGCTACGTGCCCTCGAGCGCCAACCGGCCGGAAGACGCGCCGATCGGGCTGATCCCGGTCGATGCCATCTACTCGCCGGTGCGGCGGGTGTCCTACAAGGTGGAACCGACGCGCGTCGGCCAGCGCACGGATTACGACCGGCTGCTGCTGACGGTGGAAACCAACGGCGCCGTGACGCCCGAGGATTCGGTGGCTCTGGCGGCGCGGATCCTGCAGGACCAGCTGGCGCTGTTCATCAATTTCGACGAACCCCAGCAGTTGCGCCACGACGAGCCGCAGGACGACCTGCCGTTCAACCGCAACCTGCTGCGCAAGGTGGACGAGCTGGAATTGTCGGTTCGCAGCGCGAACTGCCTGAAGAACGACAACATCGTCTATATCGGCGACCTGGTGCAGAAATCCGAGCAGGAAATGCTGCGCACCCCCAATTTCGGCCGCAAATCCCTGAACGAGATCAAGGAAGTGCTGACCGTGATGGGGCTGTCGCTCGGCATGACCGTGTCGGGCTGGCCGCCGGAAAACATCGAGGACCTGGCCAAGCGCCTGGAAGAGCCGTTCTGAGGGAGAGACCACCATGCGTCACGGGGTAGCCGGGCGGAAGCTCGGCGTCACGTCCAGCCACCGGCTGGCGATGTTCCGCAACATGGCCACCGCGCTGATCAAGCACGAGCAGATCACCACGACCCTGCCCAAGGCCAAGGAACTGCGCCCGGTGGCCGAGAAGCTGATCACGCTGGGCAAGCGTGGCGGACTGCATGCGCGCCGGCAGGCCTACGCCCAGCTGCGCGACGATGTGATCGTGGCCAAATTGTTCGGCACTCTGGCCGATCGCTACAAGGCCCGCGCCGGCGGCTATACGCGGGTGCTGAAAGCCGGCGTGCGACATGGCGACGCCGCCAGCATGGCCGTGATCGAGCTGGTGGACCGCGACCCGTCCGCCAAGGGACAGGATAGCGGCCCTCGGCCCGAAACCGTGGCTTCCGAGGCGGACGCGGCCTGATCTGGGCGTGTGGCGCAGGGGGAGTGATCTCCGGCATCTGATTCGGGTGAAGGAAGGGGGGGGGGGGGG
>DAICZL010000343.1 GCA_027311165.1 bacterium | reverse complement strand
ACCTATCAGACCACGATCGGCGAGGCGCTGACCGATCAGGTCCGCCGGGCCGGGGCGCGGCGGGGCTGCACGCTGTTCGTGACCCTGCTCGCGAGTTTCCAGGCGCTGATGGGCCGGCTGTCCGGCCAGAACGACGTCACGGTGGGAATCCCGACCGCGGGCCAGGCGCTGCTGCAGGATGATCCCGCGACCGAGGGCCGGGTGCTGGTCGGCCACTGCGTCAATTTCCTGCCCCTGCGCGGCGCCTGGCAGGACAGCACCAGCATGGCGGAGCATCTGGACGCGGTGCGGCGCAGCGTCCTCGATGCCTATGAGCACCAGGCCTATACGCTCGGCACGCTGGTGCGGCGGCTGGGTCTGCGGCGCGAGCCGGGCCGGGTGCCGCTGGTCGAGGTGCAGTTCAACCTGGAGCGGCTGGGCGAGCATCTGGCGCTGCCGGGGCTCACCGCGGGCGTCACCCCCAACCCCAAGAGCTTCGTCAATTTCGACCTGTTCCTCAACGTCATCGAATCCGCCGCCGGGCTGCGCATCGACTGCGACTATGCGACCGATCTGTTCGATGAGCAGACGATCGCCCGCTGGATCGACAGTTTCCGCTCCTTGCTCGCCGCCGTCGCCGAGGACCCGGCGCAGCCGGTCTCGCGCCTCAATCTGCTCTCGGCGGCAGAGGCGCGCAGCCTCGCCGCAAGCCGGCAGGCCAGCCCCACCCCCTATCCGCGGGATGTCTGCCTGCAGGAGCTGATCACGGCCCAGGCCCTGCGCGTGCCCGATCGTCTGGCGGTGCAGTGCGCCGGCGCCGGGCTGAGCTATCAGGCGTTGGAGGCGCGGGCCAATCGGCTCGCCCATGCCCTGCGCAGCCGGGTCGGCCGCCAGGACGGCCGGATCGCGCTGCTGATGCGCCGTTCGGTCGATCTGCCGGTGGCGCTGCTCGGCATTCTCAAGGCCGGCTTCGCCTATGTGCCGCTCGATCCGCTGCACCCGCCGGCGAGGCTGCGGCTGATCCTGGAGGAGGCCGATGTCGCCGCCCTTCTGACCGAGGCCGACCTCGCATCCGGCCTGTCCGGGGCGGAGACGCTGCCGGCCGGAATTCCGGTGATCGTTCTCGACGAGGCGGCGCTGGCCGGACAGCCGCAGATCGCGCCGGTGCTCGAGCGGTCGGCGGAGCAGAGCGCCTATGTGATCTTCACCTCCGGATCGACCGGCAAGCCCAAGGGGGTGGAGATCCCCCATCGCGCTGTCGTCAACCTGCTGACATCGATGGCGCGGGTGCCGGGCATCACCGAGCACGACCGGCTGCTGGCGGTCACCACCGTCGCATTCGACATCGCAGCGCTGGAGCTGTTCCTGCCGCTGATCAGCGGGGCCGGCGTGGTGATCGCGGATGCGGCGGCGCTCGAGGATGCCTCCGCGCTGCTGGCGCTGCTGGCCGATTCGCGGGCGACGATGGTGCAGGCGACCCCGTCGCTGTGGCGGCTGCTGCTGGAGGCGGGGTTCCGCTCCTCCCCGGGTCTGAGCATGCTCTGCGGCGGCGAGGCGCTGTCACGTGAACTCGCCGACCGGCTGCTGGCCGGTGGCGGAACATTGTGGAACCTGTACGGCCCGACCGAGACCACGATCTGGTCGGCCGTGCAGCGCATCGAGGCGGATGGGCGGCCCATCACCATCGGCGCACCGGTTGCGAACACGCAGCTGGTGATCCTGGACCGTAATGACCAGCCGGTGCCCACCGGCGTGCCGGGCCAGCTGCATATCGGCGGCGATGGTCTCGCTCGCGGCTATTTCGGCCGCCCCGATCTCACCCGCGCGGCCTTCCGCAGCCTCGCTCTCGCCGATCCCGCGCAGCCGGGTCCGCCGGGTCGGAGCCCGGCTTTGCAGACATGGTATGCCACGGGAGATCTGGCGCGGTATCTGCCGGACGGATCGGTGCAGGTGCTGGGCCGCATGGACGATCAGGTGAAGCTGCGCGGCTTCCGCCTGGAGCTCGGCGAGGTCGAGGCGGCGATGCTGCGCGGCACCGGCCTGGGGGCGGCGGCGGCGGCGCTGCGCCAGGATGCTGCCGGGGTCACGCGACTGGTGGGGTATTACGTGGAGGCGGAGCACCAGCCCCGGTCGCCGCGGGAGCTCGACCGCGCGGTGGCGGCGCAGCTGCCGGACTATATGGTCCCCAGCGCCTGGGTGCGGCTCGATGCCCTGAAGCTGACCCCGAACGGCAAGGTGGACAGCAAGGCGCTGCCCGATCCAGGCGAGGCCGGCACCGGACGGCAGACCCGCTTTGTCGCCCCCGCCAGCGGGCTCCAGACCACCCTGGCGGAGATCTGGGCGGAGGTGCTGCATCTGCAACAGGTCGGGGCCGATGAGGATCTGTTCAGCCTCGGCGCGGATTCGATCCACATCTTCCAGATCGCCGCCCGCATGGCGAAAGCCGGGATCGGCCTGTCGGCGCGGCATCTGTTGCAATACCCGACCATCGCGGCCCTTGCCGAGGCAGCCTCGAACGCCGCGCCCGAACAGCCGAACTCGCTGAAGGCGTTCCTGCGCGCGCGCCGGTGAGCACAGGCGCCGGTGAGCAAGGGCGCCGGTGAGCACGGGCGTCGGTGAGCACAGGCCCCGGTGAACACAGGCCCCGGTGAACACGGGCGCCGGTGAACCGGCACCGGCGAGCAGGGCCGGTGAGCAGGGGTGCAGCCGGCCGGGGG
>DAICZL010000341.1 GCA_027311165.1 bacterium | reverse complement strand
CCCCCGGCCTCGCCGGCCCCGACCTGACAGTGCTGGCGGAGGTCGCCAAGCTGCCGGCCGGGTTCATGCCGGCGGCGGTGATTCTGGCGGTCAAGCCGCAGAACGCGGCCGAGGTGCTGCCGGCCTATGCACGCTTCGCGGGAAGGGCGGTGATGCTCTCGATCATGGCCGGGCGCAGCATCGCCGGCCTCTGCGCCCTGCTGGGCGAGGCCGCGGTGGTGCGCGCCATGCCCAACACCCCGGCCGCGGTGCGAAAGGGGATCACCGTCGCCTGCGCCGGACCGGGCGTCGATGCCGCGCAGAGAGAATTGTGCGACACGCTGCTGCAGGCCATCGGCTCGGTGGCCTGGGTCACGGACGAGGCGCTGCTGGACCCGGTCACCGCCGTCTCGGGCAGCGGGCCGGCCTATGTGTTCCTGCTGGCGGAACTGATGGAGCGCGCGGCGGTCGAACAGGGCATTCCCCCCGACCTCGCCCGGCGCCTGGCGCGGGAGACGGTGAGCGGGGCCGGCGCGCTGCTCGCCGCCAGCGCCGAGGATTCGGCCGCGCTGCGCCGCGCGGTGACCAGCCCCAGGGGCACCACCGAACGGGCCCTGCAGGTGCTGATGGATGATGCCGCGTGGCCGGCCGCGATCAGCGCCGCCATCGCCGCCGCCACCGCCCGTTCCCGCGAACTGGCGGGCTGATCGCGGCTTGGCGAATCGGCCCGGCCTGCCCATGTGATTCGGATGGACGACATGGATTTCGACCGGGCCCTGGTGGCCGCCGTGTTCGACTTCGCCGGCCGCAAGGGCTGGCGGGCCACAAGCGTCGCCGCCGCCGCGCGGGAAGCAGGGCTTGATCTCGGCCGCGCCCGGCTGCGCTGTCCCGGCCTGGGCGCGGTGCTGATGCGCTTCGGCCAGCTCGCCGACGCGGCGGCGCTGCGCGATGCGCCAGCGACCGGCCCCGCGCGGGACCGGCTGTTCGACATGCTGATGCGCCGGATCGATGTGCTGCAGGCGCATCGCGAGGGCATGCTGGCGCTGCTGCGCGCCCTGCCGGCCGATCCGCGCAGGGCGATGCTGCTGGCCTGCCTGTCGCAGCGCAGCATGGGCTGGATGCTGGAAGCCGCCGGCATTTCCGCCCGCGGTCCGCTGGGCGCGCTGCGATCGAAGGCGCTGCTCGGCGTGTGGCTGTGGACTCTGCGCGCATGGCAGGGCGATGAGAGTGCCGATCTCGGCGCCACCATGGCCGCGCTGGACACGGCGCTGCGCCGGGCCGAGCAGGTGGCGCTGTCGATCGACTGCGGCGCAAGGCGCGGCGGCACCCCGGCCGATCCGGAACCCGCCCCCGCCGATCAGGGACCCGAGCCCGACCCGGCCACCGCCTCTGCGCCACCGCCCGAAGCGCCGGGCCCGGATCCCCTGCGCCCGGGGGGCTGATTGTGCCCGGACGCGTTTGCTGCTAGGCTTTGCTGCGCCGCAACATGCGTCTGTCGTGCACCAGGGTCGTGCCGTGCTCCGGAGGGTGTCGTGCACCGGGATCGCAACGCCGATCGGGGCCCTGCCGGGCACGAACCGGTGCTGGCCGACCGGCCCGCACGGGTCGACGGGGACGCATGGCAACGGCGGACGCGCCTGGACCAACGCCGGACGAAGCACAGGGACAAGGGAAAAGCCGATCATGGCCAACGATCCGCAAACCGAATTCAAATCATTCATGGCGCAGATGAAGCTGCCCGCGATGCCGGACATGGAGGCGCTGATGTCGGCACACCGGCGCAATCTGGAAACCCTGTCCGCGGCCAATCGCGTCGCGATGGAGGGCGCCCAGGCGGTCGCCAAGCGGCACATGGAAATCCTGAAGCAGACCATGTCCGAGCTGAGCGAGAGCGTCACCATGATGACCAGCCCCGCCGCGCCGCAGGACCAGGCGGCCAGGCAGGCCGAATTGCTGAAGCGCTCCTATGAGCACGCGGTCTCCAACATGAAGGAGATCGGCGACCTGATCCAGAAATCCAATGGCGAGGCGCTGGAACTGCTGAACCACCGCTTCACCGAGGCGCTGGGCGAGGTCAAGTCGCTGGTCTCGCAGGGGGCGAAGGGCTGAAACCGGGTCGATCGAGGCCGGGTACGGGCCGGAACGCCGGCTGCTGGCGGTGATGCGATGCGGACGGCGCTGCGGCGGGGGGCAGGGCGCGGCGTTCGCCGCTCGGGCTCGTCAGGGCGTGGGTGAGAAACTCTCCGCGGGAATTTCGGTCCATGCGAAAGCCGGGACGCTCTCCGCCGGCCTGCGCGCACCCGCGCAACGCCGTCACCGGCGCTGAGCCATGCGCCTCGTCCGCGACTGGCGCGCGGTGGCGCCGGAGGAGTCCGGCGCCACCATCGCGCTCGGCAATTTCGATGGCGTGCATCTCGGTCATGCGGCGCTGATCCATGCCGCCCATGCGGCGCGTCCGGAGCTGAAGCTGGCGGTGCTGACCTTCGAGCCGCATCCCCGCGAAGTGTTCCGCCCCGACGACCCGCCCTTCCGCCTGACCCTGTCCGCTGAGCGCGCCGACGCCCTGGCGGATCTGGGGGTGGCACTGCTCTACGAGCTGGACTTCGATCGCGCCTTCAGCGAAATGCCGGCCGAGGCGTTCGTCGCGGAGGTGCTGCACGCCGGTCTGGGCGCGCGGCATCTGTGCTGCGGGCCGGATTTCGCCTTCGGACATCGCCGTGGCGGGGACGTGGCGTTCCTGGCATCCCGCGCCGAGGCCCTGGGGATCGGTCTGACGGTGATGCCGCCGGTGGCGGACGCCGCCGGGCCGCTATCGTCCTCGCGCATCCGCCGGGCGCTGCGCGATGGCTATCCGGAGCGGGCGGCGGCCCTGCTGGGCCGGGCCTGGACGATCCGCGGCACGGTGGGCAGCGGCCAGCGGCTGGGGCGCAAGCTGGGTTTTCCCACCGCCAACCTGGCGCTGGGGCGGCATCTGGAGCCGGCGCGCGGGGTCTATGCGGTGACCGCCCGGCTGGCCGACGGCACGTTGCAGCGCGGCGTGGCAAATCTCGGCCGCCGGCCGACCGTGAGCGAGGGCAGCGAAATCCGGCTGGAGGTGCATCTGTTCGACTGGCAGGGCGACCTCTACGGCACCGAGCTGACCGTGGCGCTGCACGCCTTCCTGCGGGCGGAGCGCAAGTTCGACGGGATCGAGGCGCTGCGGGCGCAGATCGCCGCCGACAGCGACGCGGCGCGGGCAGTGCTTGACCAGGTGGCCGGGTCGGCGGAAACCTCCCGCCCATGAGCGAGACACGGACCGACTACCGCGACACGGTGTTCCTGCCGGCCACGTCCTTTCCGATGCGCGGGGACCTGCCGAAGCGCGAGCCGGCGATGCTGGCGCGCTGGCAGGCCATGGATCTGTGGGGGAAGCTGCGGGCGGCCGCTGCGGGCCGGGCGAAATTCATCCTCCATGACGGGCCGCCCTATGCCAACGGCAATCTGCATATCGGCCATGCGCTGAACAAGATCCTGAAGGACGTGGTGAACCGCGCCGCCCAGATGGCCGGGTTCGATGCCGACTACATCCCAGGCTGGGACTGCCATGGCCTGCCGATCGAATGGAAGATCGAGGAACACTACCGCGCGTCCGGCCGCGACAAGGACGCAGTGCCGGTGCTGGATTTCCGCGCCGAGTGCCGCGCCTATGCGGCGCACTGGATGGCGGTGCAGGCCGAGGAATTCCGCCGCCTGGGGGTGGAGGGGGACTGGGAAGGCCGGTATGCCACGATGGATTTTCCCTCCGAGGCCGCGATCGCCGGGGAGATCGGGAAGTTCCTGCTGAACGGGGCGTTGTATCGCGGGCTTCGGCCGGTGATGTGGAGCCCGGTCGAGAAGACCGCGCTGGCCGAGGCCGAGATCGAGTATCACGACCATACCAGCCCCACGATCTGGGTGCGGTTTCCGTTGAAGCCGCTCGCGATCGGCGGGGTCGCGGGGCGCGATGGCGTAATTCACCAGCGCGAACTTGACGGCGCCTCGGTGGTGATCTGGACGACCACGCCCTGGACCATGCCGGGCAACCGGGCGCTCGCGGCCGGGGCGGAGATCGACTACGCGCTGGTGCATGTGGATGGCGTGGCCGAGGGGGGGCGCGCGCGGGTCGGCGAGCGGCTGCTGGTGGCGCTGGCGTTGCTGCCGGGCTTTCTGGAAACGGCCGGCATCGCGCTGCATCACGTGGTGCATGTTTTCAAGGGCGCGGAACTGACGGGCACGATCTGGACGCACCCCCTGCGCGGGCGCGGCTATGATCACGACGTGCCCCTGCTGCTGGGCGATTTCGTCACCACCGAGGCCGGCACCGGCTTCGTCCATATCGCGCCGGGCCATGGCGAGGAGGATTTCGCCCTCGGCCGTGCCCACGGCATCGAGGTGCCGGAGACGGTGGGACCGGACGGCACCTTCAATGCCCCCGTGCCGCTGTTCGCCGGCATCCATGTCTACAAGGCGGCCGATCCGGTCTGCGCCGCGCTCGATGAGGCCGGCGCGCTGCTGGCGCGCGGCAAACTGGTACACTCCTATCCGCATTCCTGGCGGTCGAAGGCGCCGCTGATCTTCCGCGCCACGCCCCAGTGGTTCATCCGGATGGACGGGCCCGAGCACATCCGCGCCAAGGCGCTGGCCGCGATCGAGGCGACGTCCTTCGTGCCTGAGCAGGGGCGCAACCGCATCGGCAGCATGATCGCCGCCCGCCCGGACTGGTGCATCAGCCGCCAGCGCGCCTGGGGCGTGCCGATCCCGGTCTTCGTCGATCGCGCCACCGGCACCCCGCTGCGCGACCCCGCCGTGATGGCGCGCATCGTCGAAGCCTTCGCCGCCGAGGGCGCGGATGCCTGGTATGCCTCCCCGCCCGCGCGCTTCCTCGGCAATGACCGGGATCCGGCGGAGTTCGAGCAGGTGATGGACATCGTCGATGTCTGGTTCGAATCCGGCAGCAGCCATGCCTTCGTGCTGGAGGCGCGCGGCCTGCCCTGGCCCGCGGATCTGTATCTGGAAGGTTCCGACCAGCATCGCGGCTGGTTCCATTCCTCGCTGCTGGAGGCGGTCGGCACCCGTGGCGTCGCGCCCTTCAAGGCGGTGCTGACGCACGGCTTCGTGCTGGACGAGCAGGGAAGGAAGATGTCGAAATCCCTCGGCAACGTCACCGCCCCGCAGCAGGTCATCAGCCAGTACGGCGCCGATATCCTGCGGCTGTGGGTGATGATGTCCGACACCAGCGAGGATCTTCGCATCGGCCCGGAAATCCTGAAGCAGCAGGCCGATCTGTACCGCCGGCTGCGCAACACGCTGCGCTGGCTGCTGGGCAGCCTGGACGGCTTCACCGAGGCCGAGCGCGTGCCCCATGCCGAGATGCCCGAGCTGGAACGCTGGGTGCTGCACCGGCTGGCCGAGATCGACGCGCGGATCCGCGGGGCGGTGGCGAGCCATGACTGGACCGGCGTGTATCCGGAGCTGCACGCGTTCTGCGCGACGGATCTTTCGGCGTTCTATTTCGACGTGCGCAAGGACTCGCTGTATTGCGACCGGCCGGACGCAATGCGCCGGCGGGCTTCCCGGACCGTGCTGGACCATCTGCACCGCTGCCTGTGCGCCTGGCTGGCGCCGGTGCTGGCGTTCACGGCGGAGGAAGCCTGGTGCGCGCGGTTCGGCGAGGAGAGCAGCGTGCATCTGCAGGGATTCCCCGAGATGCCGGCGGCGTGGCGCGACGACGCGCTGGCGGCGAAATGGGAGAAGGTGCGCGAACGCCGGCGGAATGCCACGGTCGAGCTGGAGACAATCCGGAGAGACGGGCTCGTCGGATCGTCGGTTCAGGCGGAAGCGACCCTGGTGTTCGGCCCTGACGAGGATCCGCTGCTATCAGAGGAGGATTGGGCGGAGGTGCTGATCGTGGCCGACGTCAGTGTTGGTCGTAGTTCGGGCTCGATCACGTCGATGTCCATCGTCGGCCCTGCCCCCGGCAGCAAATGCGCCCGCTGCTGGCGCGTCCTTCCCGAAGTGGGCGAGAACGCCCGCCACCCGGCATTGTGCGGCCGCTGCGCGGACGCCGTGGAGTCCGGCCTGGTCTGCCGGGCCGCCGCAGCGTGAGCCACGGGCGGCTGGCCAGTCTCGGGCTGCTCTCGGCCCTGCTGGTGCTGGCCGCCGACCAGGCCAGCAAATACTGGGTGCTGGACATATTGCGACTGCCCGATCTCGGCCAGGTGGTGGTGCTGCCGGTGCTGAACCTGACCATGGTGTGGAATCGCGGCGTCACCTTCGGCCTGCTGAACGACCTGGCCGCGCCCTGGGGCGGGCTGCTGCTGGCGGCGGTGGCGCTCTGCGTGGTGGCGGCGCTTTCCGCCTGGCTGTGGCGGGCCGAGCGCAAGCTGGTGGCCGTGGCGCTGGGCGCCATCGCCGGCGGGGCGATCGGCAATGTGATCGACCGTCTGCGCTTCGGCGCGGTGGTCGATTTTCTGCACGCCCACGCCTTCGGCTATTCATGGTATGTGTTCAACGTGGCAGATGCAGCCATCGTCTGCGGCGTGGCGGCGCTGGTTCTGGATGGGCTGCGGCCGGACCGCCGGGGCGACCGTCTTGCGGGCGCCTGAACCGGTCGCTATGGACAGTCTGTGATGAAGTCGTGTGATCTTTCCCCCCTGCGAGTCGCCCCGATCCGGCCACGGTCTGCCACGTCCCTGCTCTGGCTGTGCGGCGCACTGGCGCTGGCCGGCTGTTCGCAGGACGTGACCCGGGCGATCGGCCTGACCCGCGATGCCCCGGACGAATTCCGCGTGACCACCCGCGCGCCGTTGTCGATGCCCCCTGACTTCGACATCCGCCCGCCCCG
>DAICZL010000339.1 GCA_027311165.1 bacterium | reverse complement strand
ATGCCGGATCATCAGCATGACCGTCCTGTCCCTCGTCTCCGGCCAGGTCGCGGGGAGCCCGGCGCAGGCCCCTGGCCGGGCGGCAGGGGTGCCGATGGCCGGGACAGGGTTCGCAGGATGCGCCGCCCGATCGGCGGCGGCTGGGCGCCGTCGCGACGGCGGTTGAACAGCGTTGTCCAGGGTCATGGGATTGTCCGTCCTGGTAGGCGTTCCGGGACTGCGCGGAGCGTCCATGGTGGCCGCTGATCTGTCGGCATCAGTTCCTGCCTTTGCGGACGATTGCCAGTGGCCGCCCGGCTGCGTCGCCGGACGGCCGCCAAGCACAAGGCCGGACGGACCCGGAGAGTTCCCGATCCGCCAGCCGGTCTGCCGCTTTCGTCCGCGGCGCACCGATGATCAAGCTGGCGGGTGGTCCCCCGGTTGTTTCCAGGGGGGCTCCAATCGGGGGATTCCCGTGAGGGGGTTCCCCTGTGTGCCTGGCTGTGTGCTTCCCTGGGTGCTCCCGCTGGGCGCTCCCGCTGGGCGCTCCCGCTGGGTGCTCCCATGGGGTGCTCCCCGTGGGCCCCTCCTGGGCGCGGGGGATGCTTGCGCTCGCCGCCGATCGATCGCCTTGTGGCGGTCCGGAAGGTCAACAGGAAGGCCGGGCGCGCGCCATGGACCAGGAAACAGCCTTGCTGGACGTCCGGCGGATGGGCGAGGCCGATCGTCTCACCGTGGCCGCCGGTACGCCGATCATCACGCTGATGGAGACTGCCGGCACCGCCGTCGCCGCCGAAATCCAGCGTCGGTGGACGGTCCGCCCGGTCAGCGTTCTGTGCGGGCCCGGCAATAACGGGGGTGACGGCTTCGTCGCGGCGCGGCGGCTTGCCGCGGCCGGCTGGCCTGTGCGGCTCGGTCTGCTCGGTTCCCGCGACCATCTCCCGGATGCGGCCAGGCACCATGCGGCGCTGTGGCCCGGCGTGATCGCGCCGCTGAGCCCGGCGGTGCTGGAGGGGGCGGAGCTGGTCGTCGATGCCCTGTTCGGCGCCGGTCTGAGCCGCGCGCTGGCGGGGCCGGCCGCGGCCGTCCTGGCCGCCGTGGCACGGAACCGGCTGGAGATGGTCGCCATCGATGTCCCGAGCGGGCTGATGGGCGATACGGGCGAGGCCCTGGGCGCGGTCGCCGCGGTGCTGAGCGTGACATTTTTCCGCAAGAAGCCGGGCCATGTCCTGCTGCCCGGGCGAACCCTGTGCGGCCAGGTGGTGGTGGCCGATATCGGCACGCCGGCGGAGGTGATCGGGCAGATCGCCCCGGATGCCTGGGAGAACGATCCCCGCCTGTGGATCGGCACGCTGCCCCGGGCGCCGCACAGCGGCAACAAATATACCCGCGGCCATGCGCTGGTTTCGGGCGGCTATCCGATGACCGGCGCGGCCCGGCTCGCGGCCCGTGCCGCCGCCCGGGCGGGTGCCGGTCTGACCACGGTCGCGGTTCCGGCGATCGCCCTGCCGATCTATGCCGCCGCCCTGACCAGCATCATGGTCACGCCCCTCGCCGTGCCGGAGGATTTCGACCGGCTGCTCGATGATGCCCGGATCTCGGGATTGCTGATCGGCCCCGGCGCCGGGGC
>DAICZL010000338.1 GCA_027311165.1 bacterium | reverse complement strand
CAGCGGCCGCGTTCGGTGATCAGGCCGCTGACCAGCCGTGCCGGGGTGACGGCGAAGGCAGGGTGGGCGGCCGGGCTGCCGGTCGCGACCACGCGCAGTGTCGTGATCGACCCGTCCGCGGCGCGGCCGGACAGGGTGGTGACCTCGCTCTCCGCGCGCTGTTCGATCGGGATCGCCATGCCGTCCGCGATGGTCCAGTCGATCGTGCTCGAGGGCAGGGCGACCCAGAACGGCACGCCAGTATCCTGCGCCGCCAGCGCCTTGAGATAGGTGCCGATCTTGTTGGCGACATCGCCGGCGCGGGTGACCCGGTCGGTGCCGACGATCACCAGATCGACCTCGCCGCGCTGCATCAGATGGCCGCCGGCATTGTCGGCGATCACGGTATGGGCGATGCCGTGCCGTCCCAGTTCCCAGGCGGTCAGCGCCGCGCCCTGGTTGCGCGGTCGGGTCTCGTCCACCCAGACATGCAGATCGATCCCCTGCTCGTGCGCCAGGTAGATCGGCGCCAGCGCCGTGCCCCAGTCGACGGTGGCCAGCCATCCGGCATTGCAATGGGTCAGCAGGTTCACCCGCGCCCCGCGCTCCGCCAGCGGCGTGATCAGCCCCAGCCCGTGCCGGCCGATCGCCTGGTTCTGCGCCACGTCCTCCTCGCAGATCGCGCCCGCCTCGGCATAGGCGGCGGCGATCCGTTCGGACCGGGCGGCCGGGCGCAGCCTTGTCAGCATGCGCTCCAGCGCCCAGCGCAGGTTCACAGCCGTCGGGCGGGTGGCCGCGAGCTGGGCGCCGGCACGCTCCAGCGCTGCGTCCGAGGCATCCTCGCGCAGTGCCAGACAGATCCCATAGGCCGCAGCGGCGCCGATCAGCGGGGCGCCGCGCACCTGCATGGAGCGGATCGCGTGGGCCACATCCTCAAGCCCGGTCAGCCGCAGGATCTCGAACGCCCAGGGCAGCCTGGTTGGGTCGATGATGCGCACCGACCAGCGGTCCTGCTCGTCCACCCAGATCGCGCGATAGGGGGTTCCATCGATTTTCATCGGCCGGGTCTCTGCGGGAAGGGGGCGGATCAGGCGCGCTGGTGCAGCACGCAGACCATGGTGAACAATCGCCGCGCGGTCTCGAAATCGATCGCGATCTTGCCGTCCAGCCGGCGCAGCATCAACTGAGCGCCCTCGTTGTGCAGGCCGCGCCGGCCCATGTCGATCGCCTGGATGCGCGCCTCCCGCCCTTCCTCGACCGCCAGCAGATAGCTGTCCACCAGCATCTGGTAGTCCTTGATCAGGCCGCGGAACGGGCCGAGCGCCAGGGCGATCAGGGTCAGCGGCGCGCCCTCGATGCTGCGGATGTCGAACACCAGCCGGCCTTCCTGGATCGACAGATGCAGCGCGTAGGGGCCGGATCCGGCGAAGCGGGTGCCGAGCAGGGCGAAGCTGTTGTCGGCAGCCAGATCGGCCACCGCCTGGGCGCGGTCGGCTTCCAGGATCGGCGACAGGCGGGTCAGCGCCTCGCCTTCCAGCTGCACGCGCGCGAGCCTGCCGGCGGAGACCCCGAAGGTCACTTCGGTCACGGCGGCCCGTCCGGGGCTTTCAGCATGTCGAGCTTCAGCATCAGCCCGACCGTGCCGCCCTTGATCGGCCGCAGCAGCGCCAGTGACAGAACCAGAGTCAGCGGCAGGAAGATCGCCGACATCACCCACAGCGCGGGGGTGTAGCTGCGGTCCACCAGGAACATCAGCGGCACCACCAGATGGCCCACCACCAGGATGGTGAAATAGGGCGGCGCGTCATCGGCGCGCGCGAGGCCGAGCGGCGCACCGCATTCGGCGCAGACCGGCGTGACGGTCAGATAGCCCTGGAACAATCGGGTCTGGCCGCAGGCCGGGCAGCGGCACGCCAGGCCGCGTCCGATCGCGCGGCCCAGCGAGGGCAGCGGCCAGGGCGGGGGCAGCTTGGCGCGGACGGGCTGCCAGCTGGTCGGGATCTGGTCGGGCAGGGCGCGGGTTCCTTTTGACGCGGCGCAGCGTGATCCAAGCCGCCGATCGATGCAACTCTGACCGCGCGCGCGACCCCGCCATCCGTCCCATGACACGCTTGCCCGCCGCCATGGCCTGCGTCAGAACCATCTGCCATGGCCCGGATCCTGATGCTCAACCCCAATCACTCGCTGGCCTGCGGGGCCGCTATCGAGGCCGCGATCGCCGGGTTGCGATTTCCCGGCGGCCCGGTGCTGGAGGTGGCGAGCCTGGCCGAGGGCCCGGCGGCGATCTATGACTGGGGGGACTGGCATGCGGCGGTGGCGCCGCTGTGCCGGCGGATCCGCGCCGAGGACGAAGCGGCGGATCCGCCTGCCGCCTATGTC
>DAICZL010000336.1 GCA_027311165.1 bacterium | reverse complement strand
CGGCCAGGGCGCCGCCATGTTCGGCCACCGCGGCGGCGTCCTTGCGATCCAGCGCGCGGGCCAGCGCGCTGCGGGTCTGGCCCGTCACCCCGGCCTGGTCGAGCAGTGAGGGGGCGAGTGTCGGCATCGTCAGGTCGATCGACAGCCGGTCGAGCCCGACCGGGGCCAGGGCCTCGGCGCCGACCAGCACGATCTCGGCATCCGCCGCCGGGCTGTCGCAGCCGATCAGCTCGATGCCGGCCTGCGCCACCTGGCGTTCGGGCGCGATCTGGCTGCCGCGCACCCGCAGGCACTGCCCGGCATAGGACAGCCGCAGCGGCCGCGGCGCCAGGGCCAGCCGCGCGGTGGCGATGCGGGCGATCTGCGGGGTGGTGTCCGCCCGCAGCCCCATCATCCGGTGGCTTTCGGGATCGAGGATGCGGAAGGTCTGCTCGGCCACCGCCGCGCCCGATCCGGCGAGCAGGCTGTCCTCGAATTCGAGCAGCGGCGGCTTGACGCGCTGATAGCCGTGGCTCGCGAACACGCCCATCAGCGCTTCCACCGAGGCAGCCTCGGTTTCCGCTTCCGGCGGCAGCAGATCGCGCAGCCCGGCGGGCAGCAGAGCGGGGTGGTTTGGGGGATCGTCGGTCATGACGGGGCGAGGCATAGCACCCGCCGGGCGCGCCAGAAAGCCGGGACGGCCGCGCGAATTTTTCCGGGCGACACAACCTGATTGCGAAAATCCTCCGGAAAAAGTAACCATGACGTGTCAATCATGCGCTTCACCTCTCCGTTCTTCATCGGCGTTTTCCTGCCGGTCACGCTGGCGGGGTTTTATCTGACCGGCCGGCTGGCCGGCCGGGGCTGGGCGCTGCGCTGGCTGGTGGCGGCCAATTTCGCCTTCTACGGCTGGTGGGATCCGCGTTTCGTGCCGCTGCTGCTGGCCACGATGCTGGCCAACCACGTGCTGGGCGAGGTGGTGCTGGCATGGGCCGAGGCCGGGCGGGGCGGGGCCGCGCGGGCGCTGCTGGCGCTCGGGGTCGCGGCCGATCTCGCGCTGCTCGGCTGGTTCAAGTATCGCGGCTTCCTGGCCGATGTCGCCGCCGGCCTCGCCGGGACCGAGGCGCCGCGCATCGTGGCGGTGCTGCCACTGGCGATCAGCTTCTTCACCTTCCAGCAGATCATGTTCCTGGTGGACGGCTATCGCCGCGCCCGGCCCCGGCTGGGGCTGCTGCCCTTCATGGCCACGGTCGGGTTCTTCCCGCATCTGATCGCGGGGCCGCTGGTGCGCCCGGCCGAGATCGTGCCGCAATTCGCCTCCCCCGGCCTGTTGGCCCCGCGGGCCGGGATGTTCGCCGCCGGGCTCACCCTGTTCCTGCTCGGGCTGGCGAAGAAGCTGGTGCTGGCCGACAGTTTCGCCCCCTTCGCCGATGCCGGGTTCGATGCCGCCGCCGCCGGCGCGCGGCTGAGCTTCATCGAGGCCTGGTATGCCGTGCTGGCCTTCGGCCTGCAGATCTATTTCGATTTCTCGGGCTATTCCGACATGGCGATCGGGCTCGCCGGGCTGTTCAACATCCGCTTTCCGCAGAATTTCGACAGCCCCTATCAGGCGCGCAACATCCGCGATTTCTGGCGCCGCTGGCACATCACGCTCAGCCAGTTCCTGCGCGACTATCTCTACATTCCGCTCGGCGGCAACCGCCACGGCGAGGCGCGGCGGGCGGGCAATCTGCTGGCCACCATGCTGCTGGGCGGGCTGTGGCATGGCGCGGCCTGGAATTTCGTGCTCTGGGGCGGCCTGCACGGGATCTATCTGATCGTCCATGAGCGTTTCGCGCGCTGGGCCCCCAGGGCGCCGCGGCGGCTCGCTCCGCTCGCCGCTC
>DAICZL010000333.1 GCA_027311165.1 bacterium | reverse complement strand
CCCCATGACATCCCAACATAACGGCAGCGGTCCGCGCCTGCGCAGCCGGCGCTGGTTCGACGATCCGCACGATCCCGCCATGACCGCGCTCTATATCGAGCGCTACAGGAATTACGGGATCACCCGGGAAGAACTGCAGGGCGGCAAGCCGATCATCGGCATCGCCCAGACCGGCTCGGATCTCTCGCCCTGCAACCGCCACCATCTCGATCTGGCCAGCCGGGTGCGTGACGGCATCCGCGATGCCGGCGGCGTGCCGCTGGAATTCCCGGTCCACCCGATCCAGGAAACCGGCAAGCGCCCGACCGCGGCACTCGATCGCAACCTCGCCTATCTCAGCCTGGTGGAGATCCTGCACGGCTACCCGATCGACGGGGTGGTGCTGACCACCGGCTGCGACAAGACCACGCCGGCCTGCCTGATGGGCGCGGCGACGGTGAACATCCCGGCCATCGTGCTCTCCGGCGGGCCGATGCTGGACGGCTGGTGGAAGGGCCGGCTCTCGGGCTCCGGCACCATCGTGTGGGAGGGCCGGAAGCTCTATGCCGAGGGCAAGATCGGCTACGAGGAATTCATGAAGATGGTGGCCTCCTCGGCGCCATCGGTCGGGCATTGCAACACCATGGGCACCGCCAGCTCCATGAACGGCCTGGCCGAGGCGCTGGGCATGTCGCTGCCCGGCTGCTCGGCGATTCCGGCGCCCTACCGCGAACGCGGCCAGATGGCCTACGAGACCGGCCGGCGCATCGTGGGCATGGTGGCCGAGAACCTGCGCCCGTCCGACATCATGACCAAGGCGGCGTTCGAGAACGCGGTGGTTGCCGCCGCGGCGCTGGGGGCGAGGTCCAACTGCCCGATCCACATGGTGGCGATCGCCCGGCACATGGGGGTGGACCACACGCTCGATGACTGGCAGCGCCTGGGCCCGGAGATCCCGCTGCTGGTGGACATGCAGCCGGCCGGCCGCTTCCTGGGCGAGCGCTTCCACCGCGCCGGCGGCGTGCCCGCGGTGATGGCCGAGCTGCTGAAGGCCGGCAAGCTGCACGGCACGGCGATGACGGTGACCGGCAAAACCTATGCCGAGAACCTGGCCGATCTGCCCGAACCGGACCGCGAGGTGATCCGCGCCTACGACAAGCCGCTGCGGCCCAATGCCGGCTATGTCGTGCTGTCGGGCAACCTGTTCGACAGCGCGGTGATCAAGACCAGCGTCATCGACGAGGAATTCCAGCGCCGCTTCCTGTCCAACCCCGACCGCCCCAACGTGTTCGAGGGCCGCGCCATCGTGTTCGAGGGGCCGGAGGACTACCACGCCCGCATCGAGGACCCGGCCCTGCAGATCGAGGAGCAGTCGGTGCTGATCGTGCGCAATGCCGGCCCGGTGGGCTATCCGGGCTCGGCCGAGGTGGTGAACATGCAGCCGCCGGCGGCGCTGCTGAAGCGCGGCATCAACGCGCTGCCCACGATGGGCGACGGGCGGCAATCCGGCACCTCGGGCAGTCCGTCGATCCTCAACGTCTCGCCGGAAGCCGCTGTTGGCGGCGGACTCGCGCTGCTGAAGACCGGCGATCGCATCCGCATCGACCTCAACACCCGCAAGGTGGATGTGCTGATCCCCGAGGCCGAGCTGGCCGCCCGCCGCGCCGCCTGGAAGCCGCCCGAACTGGTCAACATGACGCCCTGGGAGCAGATCTACCGCAGCATGGTGGGCCAGCTCGGCACCGGCGCCTGCCTGGAGCCGGCGACGCTGTTCGTGAACGTGATCGAGACGCGCGGCGAGTCCCGCAACAACCACTGACGGCGGAACCACCGGACATGGCAGGCAGGCTGGCGGGGAAGACCGCCTTCGTCTCCGCCGCGGCGCAAGGCATCGGCCGCGCCGCGGCGCTCGCCTTCGCCGCCGAGGGCGCGCAGGTCTTCGCGACCGATCTCGATGACGGCAAGCTGGCCGCGATCGCCGGTCCGTCGATCCGCACCGCGAAGCTCGATGTCCTGAGCGCCGCGGATGTGGTGCGGCTCGCGCAGGAAGCGGGTCCGGTGGACATCCTGCTCAACTGCGCCGGCTTCGTGCACCAGGGCAGCATCCTGGACGCGACCGAGGCGGAGTGGGAGTTCGCCTTCGACCTCAATGCACGCTCGATGTTCCGCACCATCCGCGCCTTCCTGCCGGGGATGCTGGGCAAGGGCGGCGGGGCCATCGTCAACATCGCCTCGGTGGCGAGCAGCCTCAAGGGCGTGCCGAACCGTTTCGTCTATGCCGCGAGCAAGGCCGCGGTGATCGGGCTGACGCGATCGGTGGCGACCGATTTCGTCAAGGAACACATCCGCTGCAACTGCATCTGTCCCGGCACGGTGCAGACGCCGAGCCTCGATGACCGCATCGCCGCCAATGCCGCCGCCGCCGGATCGGTGGAGGCGGCGCGGTCGGCCTTCATCGCCCGCCAGGCGATGGGACGGCTCGGGTCGCCGGAGGAGATCGCCGCGCTCGCCGTGTATCTGGCAAGCGAGGAGGCGCAGTTCATGACCGGACAGGCCATCGTGATCGATGGCGGGCTGACGCTGTAAAGGGGATCTGACGATGAAGCTGCTGCGCTTTGGACCACCAGGCAAGGAGAAGCCGGGGCTGCTGGACGCCGAGGGCGCGATCCGCGACCTGTCGGGCGTGGTCAAGGATATCGGCCGCAAGGCGCTCTCGCCCAAGGGCCTCGCCGCGATCGCCGCGGTCGACCCGACCAGCCTGCCCAGGGTGCAGGGCAAGCCGCGGCTCGGTCCCTGCGTGCGCCGGCCGCTCAATTTCGTCTGCATCGGCCTGAACTACGCCGACCACGCGGCCGAGACCGGCATGGCGATCCCCAAGGAGCCGATCGTGTTCCTGAAATCGCTCGGCGCGTTCTCCGGCCCGTTCGACGACGTGAAGATCCCGCGCGGGTCGAAGAAGACCGACTGGGAGGTGGAGCTGGGCGTGGTGATCGGCACCAAAGCGAGCTACGTGCCCGAGCACGCGGCGATGGACCATGTCGCCGGATATTGCGTGATCAACGACGTGAGCGAGCGCGAATACCAGGCCGAGCGCGGCGGCACCTGGGACAAGGGCAAGGGCTGTGACACGTTCGGGCCGACCGGCCCCTGGATGGTCACGCGCGACGAGATCGCCGACCCGCAGGCTCTCGGCATGTGGTGCGAGGTGGACGGCAAGCGGATGCAGGACGGCAGCACCCGCACGATGATCTTCGGGGTGAAGCAGCTGGTCAGCTATGTCAGCCACTTCATCACGCTGTATCCCGGGGATCTGATCAGCACCGGCACGCCGCCGGGCGTGGGGATGTGGATGAAGCTCTCGCCGGTGTTCCTGCAGGCCGGACAGACGATGCGGCTGGGGATCGAGGGGCTGGGCTAGCAGCAGCAGAAGCTGGTCGCGGCTTAGGGAACCAGGGCCGGGGCTTTGCCCCCATGGCCCCTTGGGACCCGGCCGGGACCGACGGTCCCCGGTAACCCCTCGGGACCCGGCATGCCCGGGGG
>DAICZL010000330.1 GCA_027311165.1 bacterium | reverse complement strand
CGGCCTTCCTACCCCCCCGCCAGCCTTTGCACCGCCCTTGCCCGCCCCATCAGCGGCAGCAGCGTGCGCAGCTCCGGCCCCGTCTCCTCCCCGGTCAGGGCGAGGCGCAGCGGGTGGAACAGCGCCCGCCCCTTGCGCCCGGTCCGATCGCGCAGCGCGGCGGTCCAGACGGTCCAGACCTCGCCATCCCAGGGCTCCTCGGGCAACAGATCGCGTGCGATGTGCAGGAACCCGGCCTCGCCCTCGATCACCGGCGGGACGATGGTGCCGGCCACCACCTCCCACCAGCCGCGCGCCTCGCCCAGCAGGTCGAGATTGCCGCGCACCGCCAGCCAGAACGCCTCGGTCGCGCCCGCCGGCAGCCGGTCGGCGACGGCGGCGAAGGGCAGCGCATGCAATATCTTCCGGTTCAGCCCCAGCAGCTGGCGCATGTCGAAACGCGCGGCAGCGTGGGAGACATGGCCGAGATCGAAGCCGGCGGCGAGCTCATCGAGCGGCAACGGCACGGGATCATCGGACGTGCCGAGCCGCGCCAGATAGGCCACAATCGCCTGGGCCTCCATCCCGTCCTGGCGCAGCCCGCGCAGCGACAGAGCTTCCAGCCGCTTGGACAGCTTGCCGCCATCGCTGTCCACCAGCAGCGGCAGGTGGCCGAAGCCGATCCGCCCTGCGGCGCCGCCGAGCGCGGTCAGGATGTCGATCTGCACGCCGGTGTTGCTCACATGGTCCTCGCCGCGGATCACATGGGTGATGCCGGTGTCGAGATCGTCCACCACCGAGGTCAGCGTATAGAGCGGCGTGCCGTCGGCACGGATCATCACCGGATCGGACATCGCCGGCAGCTTCACCTCCCGCCGGCCCAGCACCAGATCGTCCCAGGCGAGGGTGGCATCCGACAGGCGGAAGCGCCAATAGGGGCGCTTGCCACCGGCCTGGGCCGAGGCCAGCTGCTCGGCCGTGAGCCTGAGCATCGCCCGGTCATAGACCGGCGGCAGATGCCGGCGCAGGCGCATCGCCCGCTTGGCGCGCAGTTCCTCCTCGGTCTCGAAGCAGGGATAGAGCCGCCCCGCGCGCTTGAGGGTTTCGGCCGCGGCCGCGTAGCGGTCCAGCCGGTCGGACTGGCGCAGCGTCTCGGTCCACTCCAGGCCGAGCCAGCGCAGGTCCTGGGTGATCGCCTGCTCGAACTCGGGTTTCGAGCGTTCGCGGTCGGTGTCGTCCAGACGCAGCAGGAAGGAACCGCCCCGGCCGCGGGCGAACAGATAATTCGCCAGCGCGATGCGGGCATTGCCGACATGCAGCAGGCCGGTGGGGCTGGGCGCGAAGCGGACGCGGGTCATGCCTCGGGCCCGGTGTCCGGGTCGCGGCGGGGATCGAGCGCCCGCCAGTCGCGCTCCTCCTCCGGCGCGGCGAGTGCCGCGAAATCGTGCAGCTCGGTGGCGCTGCGCCAGGCGGCATCGCCGGCGGCGACCACCAGCGCGTCCTCGCCGAAGGCGAACCAGGAATCCAGCACTTCCCTGGCGCTCATGCCGCCCTGGCGGCAGCGTTCCACCGAATCGCGCACGTAGCGGCGGGCGAAGGCATTGGCCTGCATCAGGGTCGGGAAACCGCCGATCTCCTCGACCACGTGCCCGTCCGGGCCGGCCTCGGCGCCACCGGACAGATCGAGGATGCGCACCACCCAGCCGCCCTCGGGGGCGAACAGATCGCTCAAGAGACCAGCCCAGTGAAGCCGTTGGTGATCGGGTAGCGGCGGTCGCGGCCGAACGCGCGGGAGGTGATCTTCACCCCCGGCGGTGCCTGGCGGCGCTTGTATTCGGCGCGGTCGAGCATGCGCCAGACGCGCAGCACGGTGGCGCGGTCGAAACCATCTTCCACCAGCGTATCGACCGACTTCTCGCCCTCCACCAGCCCCTCCAGGATGGCATCCAGCGTCTCATAGGGCGGCAGCGTGTCCTGGTCGGTCTGGTCGGGCTTGAGCTCGGCCGAGGGCGGCTTGGTGATCACCCGCTCCGGCATCACCGCCCCCGCCGGGCCCAGCGCGTGGGGCGGACGCTGCGCGTTGCGCCAGCGCGACAGGGCGAAGACGGTGGTCTTGTAGACGTCCTTCAGCACCGAATAGCCGCCACACATGTCGCCGTACAGCGTCGCGTAGCCCACCGACATCTCGCTCTTGTTGCCGGTTGTCAGCAGCATGTCGCCGAATTTGTTGGACAGCGCCATCAGGATCAGCCCGCGCGAGCGGGACTGGATGTTCTCCTCGGTGATATCGGCCTGACGGCCGTCGAACACCGGGGCCAGCGCCGCGCCGCACGCCGCCATGGCACCGGTGATCGGGATGGTCTCGCAGGAAATCCCCAGCTTCCGGGCGCATTCGGCCGCGTCTTCCAGACTCTCGGCCGAGGTATAGGGGCTGGGCATCATGAAGGCGCGCACCCGGTCCGGGCCCAGCGCATCGACCGCGACGGCGGCCGACAGGGCGCTGTCGATGCCGCCCGACAGGCCCAGGATGACGCCCGGAAAGCGGTTCTTGCGCACATAATCGGCAAGCCCGAGCATCATCGAGCGATAGATCAGTTCCAGCCGGGCCGGCTCGGGCGGCAGAGGCTGGGGCGTGCAGACCAGCCGATCGCCCTCGCGTCGCCATTCGGTCAGACGCACCGCCTCCTCGAAATAGGGCAGCTGCACGGCCAGGCTGCGATCGGGGTTGAGCACGAAGCTCGCCCCTTCGAATACCAGCTCGTCCTGCCCGCCGGTCAGGCCCAGGAACAGGAACGCCAGGCCGGTTTCAACCACCCGTGCGACGGCGAGGCTGATGCGCAGGGACTGCTTGTCGGCCTCGAACGGCGAGCCATTGATCGACAGCAGCACTTCCGCCCCGCTTTCCGTGAGCGTCTCGGCGACCGCGGGGAACCACCAGTCCTCGCAGACCATCAGCCCCAGGCGGAAGCCGCGGAACGCCACCGGGCCGGGCGCGGGGCCGGCATCGAACACCCGCTTCTCGTCGAACACACCGTAATTGGGCAATTCGTGCTTGGCGCGGCGGGCGAGGATCTTTCCACCGTCCAGCAGGAAGGCGGCATTGTACAGATGGTGGCCATCGCGCCAGGGCCCGCCCACGACAAGGCCCGGCCCGCCATCGGCGGTGTCGGCGGCGAGCTCGGCGATCGCCTCGTCACAGGCGGCGACGAAGGCGGGCTTGCGCACCAGATCCTCGGGCGGATAGCCGGCGATGGAGAATTCCGGCGTCAGCACCAGATCGGCGCCCAGGCGGGCGGCCTCGTTGCGGGCGCGGCGGATGGCGGCCAGGTTGGCGATGATGTCGCCGGCATGGGGGTCGAGCTGGGCGAGGGCGATCTTGAGTGTATCGGACATTCCGGGAAGCTAGGCGGCGCCGGGGGGGAGATCAACGCAGGGGAGTAAGGGACACGGCACGGCCGAGGGCTCGTCCCCAACGCCCATCGACGACCCTGCTGAAGGCCTTGGCCCAAGGCCGCCCTCGCCGGGACGCCCCCCGGCGGGGGCAGCCTCGGGTCCCAGGCTTGTTTCCAGGCGGCCCGGGAGCGGAGCCCATGGAGTTTGGCCGTTGGCCAGGCCTGCACGCCAGCCAGCGCGCCGCTTATCGCCGCCGCATTGCCGATGGCACGGCCCGTTTCGCGGGTCCTCAGGCTTGGCCCCGGCCGCACTGTCGGCTACCCTGGCTCGGCCGGTTCCCCGGCAACTCCCCCGTCCGGAAAAGGCCACATCAATCCGCGCCAGAGCTGAGCCAGCGCTGCCCCCAAGCCTGATCGCGCCTGGCGCTACGGGGGTCGCGGCGTCGCCTGCAGGCGCGGCAGGAGCGTCGATGCCCCCCCGGGGACGCGAGCGGCGGACTGCCGCGCGCCGAGCTTTCCCCCAAGGGACAAGCCCGGGGA
>DAICZL010000316.1 GCA_027311165.1 bacterium | reverse complement strand
GCGCCGCCCCTGCCGGGCCTGCACCTGACCTTCAGCGAGACCTTCACCCGTTTCCGCGTCTCGGCCGACGGCCCCGGCTGGATGAGCCGCGGCGCGCAGGGCTGGCGCACCCTGGGCAGCAACCACGAGGCACAATTCTATTCCGATGCCAGCGTGGGGATCGACCCGTTCCGGGTGCAAGACGGCATCCTGACCATCACCGCCGCCCCCGGGCCCAACCCGCAGGGCCTGCCCTTCGTCTCCGGCCTGCTCAACAGCCTCCGGCTGCATACCCAGCTCTACGGGTATTTCGAGATCACCGCCCGACTGCCGGCCGGGCGCGGCCTGTGGCCGGCATTCTGGCTGCTGCCCGCCGATCTGTCCTGGCCGCCCGAGATCGACGTGTTCGAGCAATTGGGCAACGACCCCACGACGATCTTCGTCGGCACCCATTCCAGCGCCGGCGGGCGGAGCGCGGTGCCGGTGCGGGTCGGCAATACCGCCGCGGGCTTCCACGTCTATGCGGTGGACTGGCAGGCCGACCGCATCGCCTGGTATTTCGACGGCCGGCAGATCTTCACCGAACCCACGCCGGGCGATCTGCACCAGCCGCTCTACATGATCGTCAATCTGGCGGTGGGCGGCATCGGCAGCTGGCCGGGACCGCCCGATGCCACGACCCCGATGCCGGCCGAACTGCGGGTGCGGCGGATCCGCGTGTTCGGGCGGTGAACGCCGCCTTCACGATAGGGCAAGGCCAAAGGGCTGTGCCCTTTGCAAACCCGCCAGGGACCTGAGGTCCCTGAACCCGCATCCGTTGGGGGGTATCCTCCGGCGCAAGGGGTCTTTCAGAGCAACAGCCGCGCCGATCGCGCTCACGAAGGGTCGATGCCCGCGCCGCCCGGCATCATCCCTGCGCCGGGGTCAGCTGCGCAGCCGGCCGCCGCGGCCATAGACCAGCAGCATGGCGATGATCACCAGGCCATAGATGATCTGCCGCCCGGCCTCGGGCATCTGCATCACCGACAGCACGCTCTGCAGCAGCACGATCAGGATGGTGCCTACCACGGTGCCGGCATAGCGCCCCTGCCCGCCCAGGATGCTGGTTCCCCCGATCACCACCGCCGCGATCGCCGGCAGCAGATAGGCATCGCCCCTCGCCTGGCACGCCTTGGACGAATAGCCGGCGATCAGCAGCCCGGCGGTGGCCGCGCACAGGCCGCACAGCGCGAAGCTGCCGATCAGCACCAGCCTGGTATTGACCCCCGACAGATAGGCGGCGGCCTCGCTGTTGCCGATCGCGTAGATGTAGCGCCCCATCGGCGTGCGCTTCAGCAGAAACACCAGCACCGCCGACAGCAAGGCCCAGACCAGCACCGCATTGGCGATGCCGAAGCGATGGCCGGAAGCGGCATCGAAGCCGATCGGCTCGCCATTGGCGAGATAGATCATCAGCGGCGTGGCGTTCGATTGCGGCGCGAAGCCGCCGGTGAGCATCACCATCAGCCCGCGCAGCACGGCATTGACGCCGAGGGTGAAGATCATCGAGGGCACCCGCAGGAACGCCACTCCGAGCCCGTTGACCACCCCGATCAGGAGCCCGACGCCCAGCCCGAGCGGGACCGCCCAGGCGCCGCCATAGGCGGTCGCCAGCATGGCGCTCGCCGCGATGGTCCAGGGCACCGAGAGGTCGATATGGCCGAGCAGGATCACCACCATCATGCCCGCGGCGACGATGCCGAGGAAGGCCGCGATGCGCAGCTGTTGCAACAGATAGGCGGGCGCGATGAAGGTCGCGGTGCCCTGCGTCGCCAGCGTGTAGACGGTGCCGATGGCGAGGATCGCCAGGATGAACAGCCCGGCGATCACGATCGGCTTGTCGGCCGGCTTGAGGCGGAGGGTGAGGCTCATGTGAACAGCTGCAACCGGTTCTTGACGCGGAACACGCGCGCCGCGCCGAGCGAGACCGCGACCAGCAGGATGATGCCCTCGAACAGCGGCTGCAGCAGCGGATTGGCCAGGAAGCCCACCGGGCTGTCGGGATCGAACACGCGGAAGCAGAACGAGATCGAGCGCAGCACCAGCGCCCCGAAGATGGAGCCCACCGCGCCGCCCGAGCCGCCGAACAGCGAGGTGCCGCCGATCACCACCGCGGCGACGGAATTGAGCGTGTAGTCCCCCGCCTGCGCGACATCGGCATTGCCGCTGCCGGTCTGTATCGCCAGGTAAAGCCCGCCACAGGCGGCGAAGAAACCGCCCAGCGTATAGGCGGCGAGCCGGCTGCGGGCGATCGACAGGCCGGACATGAAGGCCGCGCCCTCGGCCGAGCCCACCGCGTAGCAGCCCCGCCCGGTGACGGTGTTGCGGAACGGCATCCACACCAGCAGCACCACCGCCAGGATCAGCAGGATCGGCACCGGCAGCCGGCCGAGCCCGTTCGCGAACCACCAGGGCGCGCCGTCGGGAAACCAGTGATAGGTGGTGTCCATCTCCGACAGCGCGTTGGTGGTGACCCAGGACAGATCGGCATCGACGGTGCCGCCCGGGGTCGGGCGCAGCAGCAGCGCCAGACCGATATAGATCGCCCCGGTCGCCAGCGTCGCGATGATCGGCTGGATGCGGCCCACCACCACGATCAGACCATTGGCGAAGCCGCAGGCCATGCCGAGCGCGAGACAGGCGAGCACGCCGGCCGCCATCTGCAGCGCGCTGCCCGCGATCAGCCAGGAGGCGAGGCAGTTCACAAGCGTCATCAGCGCGCCCACCGACAGATCGAGCCCGCCGGTCAGCACCGGCACGGTCTGCGCCATCGCCACCATGATCAGGGTGAAGCTCTCATTGGCGTTCTGCACCAGCAGATAGACCGATCCGCCCTTGGGGTGCAGCACGCTGTAGAGCGTGTACAGCGGCACGAACAGCAGCACCGCCACCAGCAGCCCGAGATTCTGCGACAGCCGCAGCCGGAGATCCCTCATGGCCGGGCGCCGGCGGCGGCGGTGGCCCGCGACAGATTGAGCGAGGCGGCGATGATGTTGGCCTCCGTGATCGCGGCCCCGTCGAGCGAGCGCACGATGCGGCCGTCATAGAGAATCAGAACGCGGTCACAACAGCCGATCAGCTCGTCGTAATCGGTGGAGTAGAACAGGATGGCGGTGCCGGCATCGGCCAGGTCGCGCAGCAGCTGGTAGATCTCCTGCTTGGTGCCGACATCGATGCCGCGCGTCGGATCGTTCAGCAGCACGATGCGCGCGCCGGTCAGCAGCCATTTGGCGATCACCACCTTCTGCTGGTTGCCGCCCGACAGCGTTCCGACCGGGTCGGTGGTCTGGCCCAGCCGGATGCGCAGCTTCTCCACCATGGCGGCGATCCACGCCGCCTCGGCCGCGGTGTCGATCACCAGGCCGCGCGTCATGGCCCCGAGCGCCGCGATCGAGATGTTCTCGGCGATCGACATCGGCAGCATCAGCCCCTCGGTCTTGCGGTCCTCGGGGATCAGCGCCATGCCGATCTCCGGGGATTTCGCCTGGGCCGGGCTGCCGATCGCGCGCCGCCTGCCATCGATGGCGATGCTGCCGGTCTGGCCGCGCAGCACGCCGAACAGGGCGAGCAGCAATTCGCGCTGCCCCTGCCCGTCGAGGCCGCCGGCGAGATCGTCGGGCTCGGCGGCCAGGGTGAAGGAGACCTCGCTCAGCCGGTCGGTCCAGCCGAGCCGGGTCGCCTCCAGCCGCGGCACCGCGCCGGCGGACGCCGCGCGCACCGGCTTGGGCGGATAGATCGCATGGATGTCGCGCCCGATCATCAGCCGCACGATCTCCTCGTCGCTGCGCGCGCCCTTGGCGAAGGTCTCGATATGCCGCCCGTTGCGGAACACCGAGCAGGTATCGGCCAGCGCCTCGATCTCGTGCATCCGGTGGGAGATGTAGAGCAGCGCCAGGCCCTGCTCGCGCAGCCGGTGCAGGATGGCATAGACCTTCTCGACATCCGCCGCGGTGAGCGCGCTGGTCGCCTCGTCGAGGATCAGCAGGCGGGGATTGCGCCCCAGCGCCTTGGCGATCTCCACCATCTGCCGGCGCGACAGCGGCAGGCTGCGGGCGCGCGCCAGCGGGTTGATGTCCTCGCAGCCGACACGGGCCAGCAGTTCCTCCGCCCGGCGGCGCTGGGCGCGATGGTCGATCAGGCCGAGGCGGCGCGGCGGATCGATGATCGAGATGTTGTCCGCGACCGAGAGGTCGGGCATCAGCGAGAGTTCCTGGAACACGCAGACCAGGCCCGCCGCGTTGGCCGCCTGCGGCGAGGCGAAGGCCACCTGCCGGCCTTCCAGCTCCACCCTGCCCTCGTCGGGATGGACGACGCCGGAGATGATCTTGATCAGGGTCGATTTGCCGGCGCCGTTCTCGCCCAGCACGGCATGGATCGAGCCCCTGCGGCAGGCGAAATCGACCCCGGTGAGTGCGCGCACCCCGCCATAGCGCTTGCTGACGCCGTGCAGGCTGAGGAAGGGAACCTCCGTCGGATCGGTCATGCGCTCAGCTTCCCGGGCGACGGGGG
>DAICZL010000314.1 GCA_027311165.1 bacterium | reverse complement strand
GCCCCGTCTCGCTTGGCGCCCCCGTCTCGCTTAGGGCCCCCGCTTCGCCCAGCGTCAGATGCTCCGGCCGCACCCCGATGCTGGCCCAGCCCGCGATCCCCGGCGGCGCCGGCATGTCGCGCAGCTGCAGCGCCGGCGCGTCCGCCGGCAGGAAATTCATCGCCGGGGAGCCGATGAAGCCGGCGACGAAGCGGTTGGCCGGGTGGTAGTAGAGATCGAGCGGCGCGCCCACCTGCTCGATCCGGCCGGCATTCATCACCACGAGGCGGTCGGCCAGGGTCATCGCCTCGGTCTGGTCGTGGGTGACATAGATCATCGTGGTGCCGAGCAGCCTGTGCAGCCGGGCGATCTCGACGCGGGTGGAGACGCGCAGCGCGGCATCGAGGTTGGACAGCGGCTCGTCGAACAGGAACACCTCCGGCTCGCGCACGATCGCCCGGCCGATCGCGACGCGCTGGCGCTGCCCGCCGGAGAGATCGCGCGGGCGGCGGTCGAGCAGCGGCCCGAGCTGGAGGATGCGGCTCGCCTCGGCGACGCGGCGGTCCATCTCGGCGCGCGCCATGCCGGCGAATTTCAGGCCGAAGGTCATGTTGTCGCGCACGTTCTTGTGCGGATAGAGCGCGTAGGACTGAAACACCATGGCGATGCCGCGCGCCGCGGGCGGCAGATCGTTCACCCGCCGCCCGCCGATGAACAGATCGCCGCGGCTGACATCGCCGAGCCCCGCGATCGCGCGCAGCAGCGTCGATTTGCCGCAGCCGGAGGGCCCGACCAGCACCACGAATTCGCCGTTGGGGATATCGAGATCGATATCCTTCAGGATCTCCGCCGTGCCGTAGGACTTGCCGAGGCCGGCGATCCGGACATCCGCCATGCGCGCGCTCCGTGTGCTACTTCACCGCGCCGGCGGTCAGGCCGCTGATCAGCTGGCGCGAGAAGACCAGGTACAGGATCACCACCGGCACGATGGCGAGCGAGAGGGCCGCCAGTACGCCGTTCCAGTCGGTGACGTACTGGCCGATGAACTGCTGGATCCCGAGGGTGATGGTCTGCGTCGCCTCGCCGGGGGCGAGCAGCAGGGGAAACCACAGATCGTTCCAGATCGGCACGATGGTGAACACCGCGACGGTCGCGATCGCCGGGCGCAGCAGGGGCGCGATCACCTCGAAGAAGATGCGGGTTTCCGGCACGCCGTCGCAGCGCGCGGCATCGCGCAGGTCGCGCGGGATCATCTGGATGAATTCGGAGAGGATGAACACCGCCATCGGCAGGCCCTGCGCGGTATAGACCAGGATCAGCGCGAACAGCGTGTTCTCCAGCCGCAGATCGACCATCATCTGCAGGATGGCGATGGAGCCCAGCCGGATCGGCACCATGATGCCGATCGAGAGGAACAGCGCCAGCAGCCCCGAGCCGCGGAAGCGGTATTCCACCAGCGCCCAGGCAGCCATCGCGCCGAACAGCAGCACCAGGCCCATGCTGACCAGCGTCACGGTGATGGAGTTGAGGAAGAACCCGCCGACATGGGAGGCACCCAGCACCTTGGCGTAGCCCACCAGCGAGAACGTGTCCGGCCCCGGCAGGGCCAGCGGGTTGCCGAAGATCGCGCGCCGGGACTTGAAGGAGTTCATCACCACCAGCAGCACCGGCAGGGTCGCGAGCAGCGTATAGGCGATCAGCACGGCGTGGACGGCAAAGGCCGCGGGCCGGACGCGCAGGCTGCTCGATGTCTGATGCGGGTCCAGGGACCGCTGGTCCCTGGCGGGTCCAGGGCGGAGCCCTGGCCTTGCTTCGTTGCCCATCTCAGAAACTGTACCGCTGCATGCGCCGCTGGATCAGGAACAGATACGCCATGACCCCGACCAGGATGACCAGGAACATCAGCGTCGCCACGGTGGCGCCCATGGTCGGGCTGCCCAGCTGCAGCTGGTTGCCGAAGAAGGTGCGGTAGAACAGCGTGCCCAGGATGTCGGTCGCGAAATTCGGTCCCGCGAGCGCGCCCTTGACCGAGTAGATCAGGTCGAAGGCGTTGAAATTGGCCACGAAGGTCAGGATCGAGACCAGTCCGATCGTGGGCAGGATCAGCGGCAGCTTGACGTGCAGGAAGATGCGGAAATGGCTGAGCCCGTCCACCCGCGCCGCGTCCACCAGTTCCTCGGGGATGTTCAGCAGCGCGGCGTAGATCAGCATCATGGTGATGCCGACGAACTGCCAGACCGAGATCAGCGCGAGCGTCGGCAGGGCGGTGGATTCCAGCCCGAGCCAGGGGTGGAACAGCATGCCGAGCCCGACCGCCTTGAGCAGGCCGGAGGCCACGCCCCAGAGCGGGGAGAGGATGAGGTTCCAGGCGAAGCCCACGATCACCACCGACAGCATCGTCGGCAGGAAGATCAGCGTCCGGTAGGTCGCGCGCAGCGCCGGTTGCGGCAGGCTCAGCAGGGCGGCGAGCGCGATGCCGATCGGGTTCTGCACCGCCATGTGGATCAGGAAGAACACCACGTTGTTGCCGAGCGCGTTCAGGAACGGCCCGCGCCAGCCGGGATCGGTCAGCACGGTGACGAAATTGCTGAGGCCCGCGAACAGCAGCGTGCCGTCCTGCTGGCTGGCATAGCTCGACAGGCGGATGGTGGCGATCAGCGGCCAGATCGAGAACAGCGTATAGACCGCGATCGCCGGGCCCAGGAACAGCACCAGCAGCCCGGCCGCCTGGCCGCGCTTCATGGTGGCGATGACGCTTTGTTCCTCGGCCATGGCGGGTTCGCTCCCGGGGTCCTGTCCGGCCGGGGCGCCATCCCCGGCCGGGCGGTCTCAGAGGGTCAGTGTTGCTGGGGCGGGTACCATTTGGCCAGCCCGTCCTGCAGCTGCTTCGCCGCCGCGTCCGGCGAGAGTTTGCCGTTGATCACCTGCGCCGAGACGTTCCACATCTCGTTCTCGAGATTGGGCGTGCCGCGCGAGAGGATCTGGTAGGAATTGCGGATGGTGGACTGGCATTCCGCCCGCCAGGACAGGAAGGTGGCGGCCAGCGGATCGCTGATCGTGATCTTGGCGTTCGACAGCGGGAAGAAGCCCGGCAGGGCGTTGGCGAAGATCTGCGCGAATTCGGGCGTGGCCGCCCATTCCAGGAAGGTCTTCGCATCCGCCTGGTTCTTCGAGGCGGCGTTGATCCCCATGGCGATGTCGGTGTGGTCGGAGATGAAGCAGGGATCGCCAGCCTTGGGCACCGGCGGGGGGAAGGCGCCCATCGGGAAGCCGCCCTGGGTGCGGAAGGTGGTGATGTCCCAGGACCCGGCCGGGTAGATCGCGCCCTTGCCGAGCGAGAACAGGTTCTGGCTGTCCGAATAGGTCTGCGCCTGGTAGCCCTCGCCCAGATACGGGCCCCATTTGGCGAGCTGCGCGAACACCGCCACGTAGTCGGGGTCGGTGAGCTTCGCGGTGCCCTTGATCAGCGCCTCGCGGCCCTGCTCGCCGTGCCAGTAATTGGGGCCGATATTCTGGAAGCCCATGGTGGCGGCTTCCCACTGATCGGCGGTGCCCATCACCAGCGGCACATAGGTGCCGTCGGCCTTGAGCTTGTCGAGCAGCGCGTAGAACTCGGCCATCGTCCTGGGCTCGGTCGCGCCGACCTTGGCCAGCGCCTCCTTGTTGTAGATGAAGCCGTGGATCACCGAGCCCATCGGCAGGCAGAAGGTGGTCTTGCCGTCATCGGTGCTCCAGGCGCCCTTGGCGACCGCCGAGAAATTGCCCATCCCCGGCAGATCCGTGAGCGCCACCAGCCGGCCCTTGTCGAACAGGTCGAGCGAGGCATCGAACGGCCGGCAGGCGATCAGGTCGCCGGCGGTGCCGCCGGCCAGGCGCGCGTTCAGCGCCGCGTTGTATTCCTTGGGCGCGGTCGGCGAGTAGGTGATCCGGATGTCCGGATGCAGCTTGGTGAAGGCGGGGATGATCTTGCCGTTCCAGACATCGGCATCGTCGTTGCGCCAGCTCTCGATCCGCAGCTCGCCGGCCCAGGCCGTGGCTGTGCCGGCCAGCAGCGCGCCGGCCGCGACGGTTGCCTGAAGCAGTGTC
>DAICZL010000312.1 GCA_027311165.1 bacterium | reverse complement strand
GAACGGGAGCAAGCGGATGAGCACCAAGCGCTGGGACAAGTCACGCCTGCCGTCGCGCCACGTCACGGTGGGGCCGGGCCGGGCGCCGCATCGCAGCTATTATTACGCGATGGGGCTGACCGAGGCCGAGATCGACCAGCCCTTCGTCGGCGTCGCCACCTGCTGGAACGAGGCCGCGCCCTGCAACATCGCCCTCTCGCGCCAGGCGCAGTCGGTGAAGAAGGGCGTGTCGGAGGCCGGCGGCACGCCGCGCGAGTTCACCACCATCACCGTCACCGACGGCATCGCGATGGGCCATCAGGGGATGAAATCCTCGCTGGTCTCGCGCGAGGTGATCGCCGATTCGGTCGAGCTCACGATCCGCGGCCACGGCTATGACGCGCTGGTGGGGCTGGCGGGCTGCGACAAGTCGCTGCCGGGCATGATGATGGCGATGCTGCGGCTGAACGTGCCGGCGGTGTTCATGTATGGCGGCTCGATCCTGCCGGGCCGCTTCCAGGGCCGCGATGTCACGGTGGTGGACGTGTTCGAGGCGGTGGGGCGGCACGCCGCCGGCGCCATGGACGATGCCGAGCTGCACGCGCTGGAATGCGTCGCCTGCCCCTCGGCCGGGGCCTGCGGCGGGCAGTTCACCGCCAACACCATGGCGATGGTGAGCGAGGCGCTGGGTCTCGCGGTTCCCGGCTCGGCCGGCGCGCCGGCGCCCTATGAAGACCGCGACCGCTTCGCCGTGGAATCGGGCCGCACGGTGATGGCGCTGGTCGCGGCCAATCTGCGCCCGCGCGACATCGTCACCCGCAAGTCGCTCGAGAATGCCGCGGTGGTGGTCGGCGCCACCGGCGGGTCGACCAATGCCGGGCTGCATCTGCCGGCGATCGCCCATGAGGCCGGCATCCGCTTCACCATGGACGACGTGGTGGCGATCATGCGCCGCACCCCCTACATCGCCGATCTGAAGCCCGGCGGGCGCTATGTCGCGCTCGATGTCCATCGCGTGGGGGGCGTGCCGGTGGTGCTGAAGGCGCTGCTCGATGGCGGGCTGCTGCATGGCGACTGCCTGACCGTCACCGGACGCACCCTGGCCGAGACGCTGAAGGACGTGGTGTTCCCCACCGACCAGGACGTGATCATGCCGGTCTCCCGGCCGCTCTCGCCCTCGGGCGGCGTGGTCGGGCTGCGCGGCAGCCTGGCGCCGGAGGGTGCGATCGTGAAGGTCGCGGGGATGCACGCGCTGCGCTTCGAGGGCCGCGCCCGGTGCTTCGACAGCGAGGAGGAGGCTTTCGCCGCGGTGCAGGCGCGGGCGTATCAGGCGGGCGATGTCATCGTGATCCGCTACGAGGGGCCGAAGGGCGGGCCGGGCATGCGCGAGATGCTGTCCACCACCGGGGCGATCTACGGCCAGGGCATGGGCGAGCAGGTGGCGCTGGTCACCGACGGACGGTTCTCCGGCGCCACGCGCGGCTTCTGCGTCGGCCATGTCGGGCCGGAGGCGGCGGTGGGCGGGCCGATCGCGCTGCTGCGCGACGGCGACCCGATCCTTATCGACGCCGCCGCCGGCAGCATCGACGTGCTGCTGCCCGAGGCCGAACTCGCTGCCCGCCGGGCGGCCTGGAGCCCGCGCGCGACCGACTACAACAGCGGGGCGATCTGGAAATACGCCCAGCTGGTCGGGCCCGCCTGCCTGGGGGCGGTGACCCATCCGGGCGGGGCGGCGGAGAGCCATTGCTACGCGGATCTCTGAGCTTCCGTCCTGGAACATCGGGCGCCAGAGGAGTCTGTCGTGATTCGCTTGCCGGCGCACTGTCGCGCGGGAACCGTGGCACATGGACGATCGAACCGCGCACCCCATGACCTCGGCGCGCCGCACCGTCGCGGCCGACCGGCGAGGAGGGGGCAGCGATCACGTGGCCGCTCTGGCAGGCGCGGCGCCGGCGAGCGGAGGGTCGATCGGCGATGCGATTGCGGATGGAGGCCGGGGGGCTCTGCTACCAGCGCGCGCTGGGATTGACCCATCAAGGGAAGGAAGACCGGGCTCTGCCCGGACCCGCCAGGGGCCAAGCCCCTGGACCTTGGATGTCCGAACGGGGT
>DAICZL010000309.1 GCA_027311165.1 bacterium | reverse complement strand
CCCTCCCCGCCGATACCGCCGGCCCGGTGAGCGTGAAGGTGCCGGCGCGGCTGGCCGGACGCGGCTTCCTCGATGTGCGTTTCGTCGCCGACCAGGGGATGCGCTTCGACCGGCCATGCTTCGACAACGACATCCCCGCGGTATGGACCCGCATCGGTGCCGTGACCCGGCTGGAGGTGGCCGCCGCGCCCGGCGGGGTGGGGGCAGCCTGGCAGGCCCGGGCCGGGCGGGTGGCGATGCGGCCGGCCCAGCAGCCATCGGCAGGGACGGGAGCGCGGCCGGCCGGATCGGGCCGGAGGGCGCGGGTGTGGACGGGACGGATGCCCCCGGGTCGGGAGCCGGCGGGATCGAGGCAGGCCCGCACGGACCAGACCGGGCGGGCGGCGGGCGGATCGACCCGCTCAACCTGGTCGGCATCGAGGTCATCGGCGGACCCGACGCACGGGTGATCCCCCGCGCGCCCGGCCTGCCGGATCACTATTTCGAGCATGACAACCAGATCACCAGCAGCGAGATCCGGGCGGTGACACTGGCCGCCCTGGCCCCGCGCGCCGGCGAGATGCTGTGGGATATCGGCTGCGGCTCGGGCTCCATCGCGATCGAGTGGGCGCTCGCCCATCCGGCCAACCGCGCGATCGGGATCGAGGCGCGGGAAGACCGGGCCGAGCGCGCGCGGCGCAACTGCGTCGCGCTGGGCGTGCCCTCGGTCGTGATCGTGAGTGCCCGAGCGCCGGAGGCGCTGAAGACACTAGGCGCGCCGGAGGCGCTGAGCGGACTGGCCACGCCCGGGGCGCTGAGCGAACTGGCCGCGCCCGGGGCGCTGAGCGGGCCGACGGCGCCCGGCGTGCCGGCGGGTCCTGGCCCATTGGGCGGGCACGCGGGGCCGGATGCCGTGTTCATCGGCGGCGGCGCACACGAGCCCGGCGTGCTGGATGCCGCCTGGGCGGCACTGCGGCCGGGCGGGCGCATCGTCGTCAACGCCGTCAGCGTCGAAACCGAAGCCCTGCTCTTCGCCGCCCAGGCCGAACGCGGCGGCACGCTCACCCGGCTGTCGGTGGACCGGCTGGAAGGCCTGGGACGCATGCGAGGCTTCCGCCGCGGCATGACCATCACCCAATGGATCGCCACCAGACCATGACCCCTCCAAAGCCCCGGCAGCGCCAAGCATCGCACCCGGCACCGACCGGCCTCAAGGACGCTGCGCGCCGGCTGCGCCGGTCGCCTGCGGCGATCCTTGACCCCGGCCGCCGCCAGGCGCGATCCAATCCTCCGGCCGGGACGAAGAAACGGCCCTTCCAGCCGAACCAAGAAACGACGGAAGAAAGCCATGAAGCGACGGAGAACGGCCAAAAAGTGACGGAGGGCGGGCGCGACGCGACGGAGGACGGCCACGGGGCGACGGAGAACAGTCTGTCTCCCCAGCCAGGACGGGACGACGGACCACAGGGCCGGACCAGGCACCGTGCCGGCGCGTGCCCGCAAGCGCAGTCTCGCTGGCGTGAGGACAAGGCGAGGCCGGAAGCCCAGGCTCCAACCCGTTTGCCCTGGGTCCATCCCCCAAGGAAGGCCGGGTCCCAGCGGGCCCTAGTGTCCTGCCCTCGAAGTTCGCGGTTCCTCACCGCGACGTTCGGGGATCAGCAGGCCACTGAAAACAAAGAGCTGGTGTCCCGGTTCCGACCACATTTCAATGCCGCGACTTTCGGAATCGGGACACTAGCGAACCGCTGGTCCCCGGCTCGTCCCGATCGGAGGTGGGGGCAGAGCCCTGGACTTACTCCCGGTCCCGGCACCAGCGCCGCGGAGCGGGGGGGATGGACCACCCCGCCGCGGGCGGAATGGCCATGACCCGCAGCCGCGTCATCGCC
>DAICZL010000306.1 GCA_027311165.1 bacterium | reverse complement strand
CCCCCCGTCCGATCGTGCCAGGCGCGTCGCGCGCCGCTCATCGTGCCAGGCTCTGGCGGTATTTTTCGGCATCCCACCCCAGCAGCGCCGCCTCGTCCTCGCCGCTCAGCGCCACCAGCGGTTCCCCGGGATCGAGCCGGGCGGTGACATCGGCCAGGCACCGCGCCAGGGCCGCGACGCTGTCGGGCGCATCCCGGCGCAGCAGCACCCCAGCGCCGGGCACCACCAGCATCGGCCCGGTGTGGCCGCGCGCGGTCTCGCCCCGGGCCAGCGTCACGATGCCGGGGCCAAGGAAGATCACATGGTCGGGATACAGCGATCCCCGACCCGCCACGGCCCGCGAGGCCGGGTCGGTGGCGATCCCATGCACCGCCGTATCGGTGGCCAGCCGGTACGGCGCACCGGCGATCGCGCGGTCGAGTGCCTCCGGATCCGGCCCCGGCGCGGCGCGCGGAACCCGGCGCAGCCGGCGCGAAACCTCCGCCAGCAGCGCGCGGGCCGACGCGGTATCGCGCCCGCCCACCACCAGCCCGTGACTGCCCAGCACCAGCACATCGGCCCCGGTGCCGATGCGGGCCAGGATCGCGCGGGTCAGCGGCAGGCCGGGGCGCAGATAGGGGATGAACACCCAGCGCAGCCCGGCCAGCAGCGGCGCCAGCACCGCCTCGGCATCCGCCCGCGCCACCCAGGCCAGCGTCTCGACGCAATGCACGTGGATCACCATCGGATGGGGCAGCACCCCGTGCATGGTGGTCTCGATCGAGGGGCGCAGCCCGGCCGGATTCTGCTCCGCGATCACGAAATCCTGCGCCCGCTCGGCGGCATCGCCCGGCGCGCGCACCGCCGCCAGCAGCGCCCCGAGCCGGACCGGCACCATGATCGGCCGGCTCTCGGCATGCATCAGCCAGGTGCCGGACGCCTTGACCCACAGCACCCCGCCGCGCTTGAGCGAGGTATTACCGCCGGCCGCCTGCACCAGCGCCGCATCGCGCCCAATCGCGGCCGAGCAGGCGAGCAGCGCGCGGTATTCCGGATCCTTCCCGATCGGCCGGCAGTCCGGCGCGTCGTCCGTGGCCGGGCTCATGGCGCGCGCGCCATCCAGGCGGCGAAGTCCGCGCGCTCGGCCGGGGTCAGATGCAGATAATGCTTGGTGCGCCGCTCCAGCACATCCTCCGCCGCGCGCGCCCATTCGGTGCGGATCAGGAAATCCGCCTCCCGCTCATAGAGCTTGCCGCCGAAATGCCGGCCCAGATCGGCCATCGCGCCCGCCCCCTCCAGCAGCGCCTCGGCCCGCGTGCCATAGAGCCGCGCGTAATGCCGGGCGAGGGCCGGATCGAGCCAGGCGAAGCGGGCGCACAGCCCGGCCAGATAGGCGGGGAAATCGGCACCCTCCATCTCCCCGCCCGGCAGCGCCCGCTCGGCCGTCCAGGCCGGGCGCAGGGTCGGGAACCAGGGCGAGAGCTTGTCCATCGCGTGTTCGGCGAGCTTGCGATAGGTGGTGATCTTGCCGCCGAACACCGACAGCATCGGCGCCTGGCCCTGGGCGCCCTCGATGTCGAACACATAATCCCGCGTGACCGCCGAAGGGTTCGCCGCGGCATCGTCATAGAGCGGCCGCACGCCGGAGAAATGCTCCAGTATATCGGCATCGGCGAGCTGATGGCGGGTGTAGCGGTTGACCGCGCGCAGCAGGTAGTCGCGCTCGCGCTGGTCGATCGCCACGTCCTCGGCGGCGCCGTCGAAGGGGATGTCGGTGGTGCCGATCAGGCACAGATCGTCCTCGTAAGGGTTGACGAAGATCACCCGCTTGTCGTCGTTCTGAAACAGATACGCCTGCGGACCGGACCAGAATTTCCGCACGATCAGATGGCTGCCCTTGACCAGCCGCACCTTGCGCGCGGAATTGAGCCCGGCAACACCCCGGATCACCTGCTCCACCCACGGCCCCGCGGCATTGGCCAGCGCCTTCGCCCGCACCTCGCGCAGCCCGCCATCCGGCGCGCGCAGGGTCACGTGCCACAGCCCGTCCTGCCGCCGGGCCAGGGCCGCCGCGGTGCGCACCAGCACCTCTGCGCCATGGTGCTGGGCATCGAGCGCGTTGAGCAGCACCAGGCGGGAATCCTCGACCCAGCAATCGGAGTATGCGAAGGCGGTGTGGAATTCCGGCTTGATCGCGTCCCCCTCCGGGTCACGGCGCAGATCCAGCCGCCGGGTGGGCGGCAGGCGCTCGCGCCCGCCCAGATGGTCATACAGGAACAGGCCCAGACGGATCATCCAGGCCGGCCGCTGCTCGGCCGAATGCGGCAGCACGAAGCGCATCGGCCAGACGATGTGCGGCGCCAGGCGCAACAGCACCTCGCGCTCGATCAGCGCCTCGCGCACCAGGCGGAATTCGTAGTATTCGAGGTAGCGCAGCCCACCATGGATCAGCTTGCCCGAGCGCGACGACGTGCCCTCGCCGAGGTCGCCCTTTTCACATAGCAGGACGCGCAGGCCGCGGCCGGCGGCGTCGCGGGCGATGCCGGCGCCGTTGATGCCGCCGCCGATCACAAGAAGATCGTAGGGGGAAGTCAAAGGCCAGGGGCTCCGCCCCCAATGGCCCTTCGGGACCCGGCCAAAGGCGATGCCTTTGCAGACCATCCCCTTGCCGGGTACCCTCCAATGGACGCGGGTCTGGGGGCGCCCGCCCCCAGCGGGTTTTCAAAGGACAGAGCCCTTTGGCCTTGCTTCGTCACGCTGCCTTCGCCTTCTTCTTCGCCGCCGGCTTGTCCTGCAGCCCATAGGTGGCGAATTTCGCCGCCGTCTCGGCGATGTCGGCATCGCTCAGCAGCACCGGCCCGCCGATCAGCAGGCTGTTGTAGTACTGGCGCGCGATCGTCTCCAGCTCCACGGCGAGCCACATCGCCTTGTCCAGGTTCGCCCCGGTCGCGATCATGCCGTGATTGGCGAGCAGGCACGCCGTGCGTCCCTCGAGCGCGGCCAGAGCGTGCACCGAAAGCTCCTTGGTGCCGAACGTGGCGTAAGGCGCGCAGCGCACGTTGGTGCCGCCGAACGCCGCGATCATGTAGTGGCAGGCGGGGATCTCCTTCCGCGCGATCGCCAGCGTGGTGCAGTAGGTGGGATGGCTGTGCACGATCGCGCCCACCTCCGGCCGCGCCCGCATGATGTCCAGGTGGAAGCGCCATTCGGTGGAGGGCTTCAGCGGCCCGCTCCAGGCGCCGTATTCGCCTTCCAGAGGCATGGCCGCGATCTCTTCCGGCCGCATGCTGTGATAGGGCGTGGCGGAGGGAGAGATCAGCATCGCATCGCCATGCCGCACCGAGATGTTGCCCGACGTGCCCTGGTTGATGCCGAGCGCGTTCATCTGCCGGCAGGCGGCGACGATCGCCTCGCGGTCCTGGTGATCCTTCATGGCCGGGTCCTTCTTCAGCAGGGATTGAGCGGGGGTTCGCCGGCCAGATGCCGGCGCACCTCCTCGGCCGCCGCCTCGGCGGCGATGGTGATGGTGCGGATCGAGGCGCCGGCGATATGCGGCGTCAGCGTCACGTTGGGCAGGCGCAGCAGGTTCCAGTCGGGGGGAGCGGGTTCCACCGCGAAGGTCTCCAGCATCGCCCCGCCCAGATGCCCCGACAGCAGCGCCTGGTACAGCGCCTCGTAATCCACCATCGGCCCGCGCGCGGTGTTGACGAAGATCGCGCCCGGCTTCATCGCGGCGAATTGCGCGGCACCCAGGAAGCCGGTGGTCTCCGCCGTGACGCGCGCATGCAGGCTGACCACGTCGGCCTGCGCCAGCAGCTGGTCGAGCGCGACCTGCGCCACGCCGTCGGCGCGATCGGTGGCGGAGAGCTGCACATAGGGATCGGCCACCAGGATGCGGCAGCCGAACGCCTTCAGCAGCTTCACCACGCGGCTGCCGATGGCCCCGTACCCGATCACGCCCACCGTCATCTCGGACAATTCGCGCCCCGTCCGGTCGGCGCGGTACAGATCACCGCGCCATTCGCCCTGCCGCAGCGCCTCGTGGCCGGCGCGGATCAGCCGGGTTTCCGCCAGGATGGCGCCGATCGCGAATTCGGCCACCGCGGAGGCGTTGCGCCCGGGGGTGTTCACCACGCGCACGCCGCGGGCGCGCGCCGCCGCCATGTCGATATTGACCGGCCCGCCGCGCGAGACCGCGATCATCCGCAGGCCCGGCAGCCGCGCCAGCATGCCGGCGGAGACCGGGGCCAGATGGGTCACCAGCACCTCGGCGCCGGCGATGAAACGCACGATCTCGTCCGGGTCGCCCTGGTATTCCTTCAGCCCGTCCAGGCCGGCGCTGGCATAGCCATGCTCCATCGGCTGGTCCGGCCAGGGCAGGGTCAGGCTGCGCAGCGCCACCGCCTCGCCGCAGGCCGCGCGGATCGCGGCGGCGAACCGCTCAGGCGTCATGAAATGATCGCCGATGATGGCCACTTCAGGCGGCATGCGCATCCTCCCGCGCCGCGTGCAGCCGGCGCCACAGATCGGGCATCGCGGCATAGCCGTCGCGATAGATCGGGAACAGCCGGTCGTACAGCGCGACCAGCGCCGGATCGGGCGGTTCCAGCGGACCCAGCAGCGGGCCGATCCAGGCAGCGGCGCAGGCGGCCATGTCCGGGTACAGCCCGGCGCAGACCGCGGCGATCATC
This sequence comes from bacterium, assembly GCA_027311165.1. Classification (GTDB taxonomy): domain Bacteria; phylum Pseudomonadota; class Alphaproteobacteria; order Acetobacterales; family Acetobacteraceae; genus DAICZL01. Next base: position 3 of record DAICZL010000306.1, on the reverse strand, counting down.
GCC
>DAICZL010000305.1 GCA_027311165.1 bacterium | reverse complement strand
CCCCCTCCTTCGCGCGCGGCCGGGTGCGGGCGACGGATGGGTAGTTTCCGACTCTCACCGGACACGTCATGAGCCATTACAACCAGGCCGAACCGCAGGTGCTTCCATGAAAACGCAGATCCTGGCCGCCCTCGGCGAGAGCGGCCTGCAGAATGCGAGCGCACTGAACGCCGGCCTCGCCGCCAATGATCGCATCAAATACGGCTTCTCGCTGCTGCAGATGGCGATCGAGCACGCCGGGGACCCGAGACAGCCGGCCGCCAACATGAAGCGGGAACGCCTCGCCGCCGGGATCGACGATCCGAACCTCGATGCCGCCATCTCCGGCGCGCGTTCGGTGGGCGGACACTGCCGCATTCCCGGTGCGGCCCGGATCCTCGGGCGGATCGAGGAGGACATGCGCCTGATGGCGGCGCCGGTACTCGCAGCAGGCGCGGCCGATATCGGCCAGCGGCTTGAGGCATTGCTGGCCGCGCTGCCCGATGCGAAGGACGACCTGGTCGACCCTGGGGCAGTCTCCGCCATGACCCGGGCCGGGGGCGGCAGGGACAGTCTGCACCAGCTGGTGATGGATCTGCACAAGCGGCTGAACGCGCTCCAGGCGGAGATGGCGCAGGAGATGCTGGACGGCGCCGCCGCCTATGGTCTGGCCGCGGAGGACCGGCCCATGGTCCTGGCCTTCATGGCCGGCGTGAACCGCACCTCGCCGCTGAAATTCAACCATCCGGGCCTTGCCACAACGGCGACGCGGACCGGCGGACGCCTGGTGATCCAGAACGATATCGGCACGACGGATGCGCATGTGATCGTCATCCACGTGCAGGACCTGCTGGTGAGCGTCACCTATAGCGATGTGCACGCCGAGCGCCTGGCATTCTTCCAGTCGATGCTCGCCCCGCGCGGCTTCATTTGGGAGGAAGGACGAACATCGGTCCTGGCGGCGGGCGCCCCGTTCTATGTCGCGACGGGTCAGGCGCGGGCAGCGGACACCGCGGCGTGCCTCGCGGACCTCGCGTTCCTCGGTTCGCGCCTCGTGTTCCTGATCGACTGGAATCGTGCGCGCAAGCAGTTGCGGAGCTTTCTGCGCGGCACCGACCGCATCACGCTGCTGTCCTGGGCCGCGGAGACGGAGACCGGCCATCGGGGCTTCCTCGAACTGGGCGGCGCCACATTGGTGAACCGCGCGATCGAGGCGACCGCCGGATCGGCCATGCGCTTCGGCGACCGGCTCTGCGAGGTCCTGGGCAACAAGGAAACGCTCGCGTTCCTGCAACTGGCCTTCGGCGCGGCGACCAGCGGGCTGCTGTCCGCCCAGCCCCACGCCCTGATCCAGGATCGCGTCCGCGTTGCCCTGGCCGCCAAGTTCACCGATGAGCAGCGACAATTGCTGGGTCGGGCGGCCGAGCATGCCGGGCTGGTGTTCGAACTGGCGGCGCTGGTGCGCGATGGCATGCAGGAGGACAGCGTCCACCGGACCCGGCGCGCGCGGCGCGCCCGTGGCTTCGAGCACGATGCCGACCAGATCGTGGCCGATACCCGCGACGCCGTGCGCCGCCGGCCCGACTACGCGATCTTCCTGCCGCTGCTGGAAGCGGCCGACCAGGCCGCCGACGCGCTGGAGGACGCGGCCTTCCTGCTCGATCTCGAACCGCTGGAAGGCAAGGCACTGGGCACGTTGCAGGATCTTGCGGATCTGGTGGCGGCGTCATCGCGGGAATGGGTCAAGGCGGTCGGCCATGCCGGCCAGATCGGCCCGGCGGCCGGGATGGCGGAAACCGAGGATTTCCTGGTGGCGATCGCCCGCATCGGCGCGCTGGAGCACGAGGCCGACGATGCCGAGCGCAGGCTGGCCGCGAGCGCCATCGCCCATGCGGGCGATTTCAGGCAGTTGCATCTGTTCACCGCCGTGGGCGACAAGCTCGAAACCGCGGCCGATGCGCTGAGGCATGCGAGCCTGATCCTGCGCGAACAGGTGCTGGAGCATGTGGTCGATGGTTGATCTCCCCGCCGGCGCGCAGGCCGAGCTGTTCCCCATCCTGGCAGGATCGGCGCTCCCCCCGGGCGGGGCGAGGCAGGTCGGCAACAAGGCCTGGAACCTGATGCTGATGGCACGAGCGGGGCTGCCGGTCCCGGAGGCCTTCGTGCTGCCCACGACATGGTGCGGGCGATCCGATGCGCAGGCCGCCTTGCCCGCGGTGCTCGCCAGCGGTGTCAGGGCCCTGGAATCCGCAACGTCGCTCGTCTTCGGCGGCACGAGACGTCCCCTGCTGGTCTCGGTCCGCTCGGGTGCGGCCGTGTCCATGCCGGGCATGCTGGAAACGGTCCTGGATGTGGGCCTGAATGCCGAGACGGTGGAGGCGCTGATCCGCGAGACCGGCAATCCGAGCCTCGCCTGGGACAGCTATCGCAGGCTGGTGCAAGCCTATGCGGAGGTCGTCGCCGGCCTGCCGACCGCGAAATTCGACGCGCTGGTCGCGGCGGCGATGAGGACGGTGGGGGCAGAGACCGAGCGGGAGATGGACCATCGCACGCTGCGGACGCTGACCCGGGCGATGCTCGCCCTCTACAACGATCTGACCGGGCACAGCTTCCCGACCGACCCCCATGAGCAGTTGCTCGCCGCGAGCCTGGCCGTACTGCGGTCCTGGAACGCGGACAAGGCCGCCAGCTACCGCCGCCTGAACGGGATCGACGATGCGGCCGGCACGGCGGTCACTGTGCAGAGGATGGTATTCGGCAATGCCGGCGGCACATCCGGCGCCGGCGTCGGCTTCACGCGCAACCCGGCCACGGGCGGGCGCGAGCTCTATTTCGATTTCCAGTTCTACGGCCAGGGCGAGGACGTCGTCGCCGGACGTCAGAAACTGCCCGACCACGACCGGCTGCGCCTTGCCCTCCCGTCGATCTGGACGCGGCTCAACGAGATCTGCCGCGAGCTCGAGCGATTGTTCGGCGACGCCCAGGATTTCGAGTTCACGGTTCAGTCCGGGACACTGTTCCTGTTGCAGTCCAGACGGGCCAAGCGGACGGACTGGGCGGCGCTGGCGATCGCGGTGGACATGGTGGGCGAAGGCCTGCTGACCCCGGCAGCGGCGCTGGCGCGGCTCGCCGGGATCGATCTCGGCTCGGTCATGCGCACGCATTTCACCCCGCCGGTGCCGCCCACCCTGGCGACGGCACTGGTGGCCAGCCTGGGTGTCGCGAGCGGGGCGATCGCGCTCGATCCGGCAACGGTGCTGCGGATGGCAGCAGACGGAAGCCCGGCGATCCTGGTGCGGCAGGACACGGTGACCTCCGATATCGAGGGCATGGCAAAGGCCGCCGGCATCCTGACCGGATCGGGTGGGCGGACGTCGCACGCGGCGGTGGTGGCGCGGCAATTGGGCAAGGTGTGCCTGGTGGCGTGTCCGGGACTGGAGATCGATCTGCCACGGCGGCAGTGCCGGATCGGCGGGGTTGTGCTCGATGAGGGCAGCATGCTGGCGCTCGACGGCAATACCGGAGCGGTCCATGCGGGGCGGCTCGCGATCGAGATCGAGCGGCCGGTGGAAGCGCTGGCGGCGATCGCCCGGTGGCGGGCGGCAGCCGCAGCCTAAAGCAACATCCGATCAGATGGATAAATCTGATCGGATAAAGTTGCCTGGTAAAACAGAGAGTTAAGGGCGGTGTCCGATCGTCTATCAGATCGGGCACCGCTCTGGCACCGGTTTGGCAGCTTTGCGGAGCGATGGCGCAGCGCCGGGGAAGGGCGCGACCGACGCCGGCACTTGACCTGAGTTCGATATTTCCGTAACGCTTGAAAGATGGATAAGAAAAATGCGGTCGCGGCTCTGGCGGCCCTGGCCCAGGAACACCGGCTGGAGGTCTTCCGTCTGCTGGTGCAGGCGGGCGCCGAGGGCATGGCGCCGGGACGGATGGCCGAGCGGCTCGGCCTGCCGGGGGCCACGCTGTCGTTCCACCTCACTCAGCTGCGACACGCCGGGCTGGTATCGTTCCGGCGCGCCGGAAGGTCGCTGATCTATGCCGCCGATTACGCTGCGATGAATGACCTGCTGTTCTACCTGACCGAGAATTGCTGCCAGGGGCAGCCTGGCGGTTGCGGCCCTGGCGCCTGCGACACCACCGCCATGGTCCTGGCCAAGCAGGGAGCCCGCCAATGACGCAGGCGGATGTCACGCCGGCGGGGCCGGGAAGGAACCGTCGGTGGGTCCCAGGGCAATCGACCCATGCGCCTGGCCCTGCACCACGCCACCCGCCCGGCCGCGTCACCGGTCAGCGCAAAATGGCCGATCCCGGCCGCTTGCGGCCGGGCACAGTGCAAGGCGCCGCGTCTTGACCGTCACGATCTATCACAACCCGCATTGCGGCACGTCGCGCAACGCCCTGGCGCTCATCCGCAATTCGGGCGAGATGCCGGAGATCATCGAATACCTCAAGACGCCGCCATCGCGGGAGACGCTCGTCGCTCTGATCGCGCGCATGGGCATCACCGTCCGCGATCTGCTGCGCGAGAAGGGCACGCCCTATGCAGAGCTCGGCCTGGGCGATGAGAGCCTGTCCGACGAGGCGCTGCTCGACGCGATGATGGCCCATCCGATCCTGATCAACCGGCCCATCGTGGTCACACCACTGGGCGTGAAGCTCTGCCGCCCGTCCGAGCGCGTGCTCGAGATCCTGGCGAACCCCCAGGCAGGCCCCTTCGCCAAGGAAGACGGCGCGCCTGTCATCGACAAAGAGGGCAGGCGCATCGGCTGAGGCCCGCTCGCCCAGGGCAACCGCAAGGACATCCGCCATGGCAGACGCCACCTCGCTCACCGCCGGCACCGCCGCATCCGGGCGGCCGAGCATGAACCTGTTCGAACGCTATCTGACGCTTTGGGTGGCGCTCTGCATCGTTGCGGGGATCGTGCTCGGCCAGACAGTGCCGGCGCCGTTCCACGCAATCGGTGCGGCAACCATCGCGCAGGTGAACCTGCCGGTCGCGATACTGGTCTGGCTCATGGTCATTCCGATGCTGCTCAAGGTGGATCCCGGCGCGCTCCGCCAGGTGGCCGCCCATTGGCGCGGCATGGCGACGACGGTCGGCGTGAACTGGCTGGTGAAGCCGTTCTCGATGGCGCTGCTGGCGTGGCTGTTCATCGGCCATCTGTTCCGGCCGCTCCTGCCGGCAGGCCAGATCGACAGCTATATCGCCGGCCTGATCCTGCTCGCCGCGGCACCCTGCACCGCCATTGTGTTCGTGTGGTCGAACCTCGTCGAAGGCGAGCCGAATTTCACCCTGTCGCAGGTCGCGCTGAACGATACGATCATGATCGTGGCCTTCGCGCCAATCGTGGGGCTGCTGCTCGGCCTGTCCTCCATCACGGTACCCTGGGACACGCTGTTGCTCTCCGTGGTGCTCTACATCGTGGTGCCGGTCATCGCCGCCCAGTCCTGGCGCCGCTGGCTGCTGAACACGGGCGGCGTCCCGGCGCTCGATCACGTGCTGCGGATGCTGGGTCCGATCTCGCTCGCGTCGCTGCTGCTCACCCTGGTGCTGCTGTTCGGCCTGCAGGGCCAGCAGATCGTGGCGCAGCCGATGGTCATCCTGCTGCTCGCCGTCCCGATCCTGCTGCAGGTCTATTTCAACGCCGGGCTCGCCTATTGGGTGAACCGGCAACTGGGGGTCGCGTGGTGCGTGGCCGCGCCCTCCGCGCTGATCGGCGCATCCAATTTCTTCGAACTCGCGGTCGCCACCGCGATCGCGCTGTTCGGCTTCCAGTCCGGCGCGGCGCTCGCAACCGTCGTGGGCGTGCTGGTCGAGGTACCGGTGATGCTGAGCGTCGTGCAGCTGACGCGCCGGACCCGGCACTGGTACGAGATGGGCGCCGCTCTGCATGCGGGCCGGGATTTCTGAAGCGATGGGCGGCGATGCCGGCGCCGAGCGGCTCCCCGACGGCGAGATGCCCGCGCTCGACCGGCGCAGGCTGCACCTGCCGGATCCAACCGCGCTGGAACCGGCCGAACGTGCCGGCCATCCACCCCGCATCCTGCTGCTCTATGGCTCGCTGCGCGAACGATCCTATAGCCGTCTGCTCGTCGAAGAAGCCGATCGGCTGCTGCGCCTGATGGGCTGCGAGACCCGCATCTTCGATCCGCGCGCGCTACCGGTCGCAGGCAGCGTGGCGGAGGAGCACCCGAAAGTGCAGGAACTGCGCGCCCTGTCGCAATGGTCGGAAGGCCAGGTCTGGTGCAGCCCGGAGATGCACGGTCAGATCACCGGCGTGTTCAAGAACCAGATCGACTGGATCCCGCTGGAGATCGGCGGCCTGCGCCCGACCCAGGGCCGCACCCTGGCGGTGATGCAGGTGAACGGCGGATCGCAATCCTTCAACGCGGTCAATGCCATGCGCGTGCTGGGACGCTGGATGCGGATGTTCACCATCCCCAACCAGTCCAGTGTTCCCAGGGCCTATGAGCAGTTCGACGCCGCCGGGCGCATGCTGCCATCACCGCTCTACGATCGCGTGGTGGACGTCATGGAGGAACTCGCCCGCCTCACCTGGCTGCTGCGCGACCGCGCCGACTACCTGGTGGACCGCTACAGCGAGCGGACGGACGAGGAAGCGGTGCTGCCGGCGCGGATGTGACGGGCCATGCCTCCCCGGGGCGGATCATCGGTGGCATCGGTTCGCATCCGGCGGCGGCGGCTTGCAGGAGCACCCGATCGGCTTGGTCCGAGGGGCCGGATGGTGATCACCGGCCGCGCCGAAGCCGGTCCCTGATGAGCCGCCTGAGTGCCGGGTGCAGCTTCAGTCTCAGCGCGGCGATCACTTTGGCTGGCAGACCCCGCGCGGCCCGGGCAGAGCTGATACCCCCGGAAAGCGGAGCTGACTTCGATACGGCAATGGCCAGCGCAAGCGGCGGGACCTATCATTCTCCGATGCCCGGCCAACGGGCATGGCGCCGGTGTGCCCGTTGGCGCCAGATCCGCCGCGCCGTACCCTGCTTCCGCCGGCAGCCCTGACTGTGCGCCACGCGGTCTGGAACTGGCGGTCCGGCCGGCGGCATGTCGTCGATCCCGCGTGCGGCCGCCACCGCGACGCTGTGCGCGGGGCCGGTCGGACGAGGCGCAAGCCGGGATCGGCCGGTCCTGGATGCGCCTGGATCGTAGCCAAGAAGGTAACCCCCGCTCATGTCGAAACCAATCCGTGTCCTGATCGGTGTCGTCGTGGTGCTGGCGCTGGCCGGCGGCGGGCTGGCCTATCTGCGCCTGCAGCGCCCCGCTGTCACCGCTACGCTGGTCCTGTTCGGCGATATCGACATCCGGGAGGTGCAGCCGGCGTTCAATGATTCCGACCACATCGCGACGATGACCGTGCAGGAAGGCGCGTCGGTGAAGCGGGGCCAGCTGATCGCGACCCTGGAAGATACGCGCTACGCCGCCATGCTGGCACAGGCGCAGGCGCAGATGCACGCGGCGCAGCAGGCCCTTGCCAGGCTGCTCGCCGGCTCCCGCCCCGAAGAGATCGCGCAGGCCCGGGCGAACATGCAGGCGCTGGAGGTGACCTATCGCAACAACGAAGTGGCGGCGCGGCGCTATGCGGCGCTGGCCCCGCACGGCGGCGTGACCCGGCAGCAGAGCGACGATGCCCAGGCGGCGTTCGAGGCGGCACACCAGCAATACGAGGCCGCCCGCGAAGCCTATCTGCTGGTGGTGGCGGGTCCGCGGGCCGAAGACATCGCCGCAGGGCGCGCGAATTTCGAAGCCGCACAGGCTGCCGTGGCGCTGGCCCAACGGCAGTTCGACGACACCAGCCTGTATGCGCCATCCGACGGGGTGGTGGAAAACCGCATCCTCGAGCCGGGCGATATCGCCACGCCATCGACGCCGGTGTATACCATTGCGCTACCGAACCCGCTCTGGGTGCGGGCCTATGTGCCTGAAAGCGACCTTGCAAGGGTCAGGCTCGGCACCCTGGCCAGGGTGAGCACCGACAGCTTCCCCGGCCGCGTCTATCAAGGCTGGATCGGCTATCTTTCGCCCACCGCCGAGTTCACCCCCAAGACCGTCGAGACGCCGGAACTGCGCACCGCGCTGGTGTATCAGTTGCGCGTCTATGTCTGCGATGCGCGCGGCGAGTTGCGGCTGGGCATGCCTGCCACGGTGACGATCGACACCGACTGGGCGGCGCCGGTGCCGGCCCCGCCCGGCTGTGGACCCGACGATGCCGGGCAACGCTGAGACCGCCCCGGCGCTGCGTCTGGAGGCGGTGCGCAAGACCTTTCGCGTCGGCCGGCGCAGCGTGGTGGCGGTGGACGGGGTGAGCGCCATCGCGGAGGCGGGCGCGGTCACCGGGTTGATCGGTCCGGATGGCTCCGGCAAGACCACGCTGATGCGGCTGATCGCGGGCCTGCTCCGGCTGGAGGGCGGCCGGATCGAGGTGCTGGGCATCGATGTCGCGGTCGATCCGCTGCGTGTGCAGGGGCGGATCGGCTACATGCCGCAGCGCTTCGGCCTCTACGAGGATCTCAGCGTGCAGGAGAATCTCGACCTCTATGCCGATCTGCAGGGTGTCGGGCGGTCGGACCGGGACATGCGCTACGATCAGCTGCTGCACATGACCGGTCTCGCGGCATTCACCGGGCGGATGGCCGGCCGGCTGTCGGGCTGGATGAAGCAGAAGCTCGGACTCGCCTGCACGCTCGTGCGTCCCCCGGAACTGCTGCTGCTGGACGAACCCACGGTCGGCGTCGATCCGGTCTCGCGGCGGGAATTGTGGGACATCATCGATCATCTCACCCGCAGCGCGGGCATGACCGTGCTGTTCAGCACCGCCTATCTGGACGAGGCGGAGCGCTGCGACAGCGTGCTGCTGATCCATGAAGGCAGGCTGCTTGGTGAAGGCAAGCCAGGCAGCTTCACCGCGGAGATGGCGGGGCGCAGTTTTTCCGCCCACGCTCCTCGCCTCGGCCGGCGGCGCCTGCAGGCGGTGCTGGCCGATGCGCCCGGTGTGATCGATGCCGTGATCCAGGGCAGCGCGGTGCGCGTGGTGACCGCCACCGCTCACCGGCCCGATCCGGCCAGACTCGCCCCTGCCATCGCCGGGCTGACGCTGACGGAAACGCCGCCGCGCTTCGAAGAC
>DAICZL010000299.1 GCA_027311165.1 bacterium | reverse complement strand
AGGTCGGACTGCAGGGCATCACCGTCGTGGAAGCCAAGGGCTTTGGGCGCCAGAAAGGGCACACCGAACTCTATCGGGGGGCCGAGTATGTGGTCGACTTCCTGCCGAAGGTGAAGATCGAGGTCGTTTGCGAAGACGGCGTCGTCGAGCGCGCCGTGGAGGCGATCGTGAATGCCGCCCGCACCGGGCGGATCGGCGATGGCAAGATCTTCGTGACCAATGTCGAGGAGGTGGTTCGCATCCGCACCGGCGAGCGCGGCACGGACGCGATCTGACCACGCCGCGGCCCCTGCCCGGCGCAGCGCCGGACACGGTGTGGCTGCCGGCGCAGGACCGCTGGAACAAGCGTCAACGGGTCGCGTGGTGCGGCCCGGACAACAACTGAGGACGAGGACTGAGGCATGGCGAAGAAGGCCACCGGCACCACGGGCAGCGTGGGCAGGGTTCTGGAGATGCTCACCGAACACTCGGTGGAATACGTGGACCTTCGGTTCACCGACCCGCGCGGCAAGTGGCAGCACACCGCGCAGCACGTGTCCACGATCAATGAGGACACGTTCAAGGACGGAATCATGTTCGACGGCTCCTCGATCGCCGGCTGGAAGGCGATCAACGAGAGCGACATGATCCTGATGCCGGACCCCGACACCGCCACGATGGATCCGTTCGCGGCCAAGCCGAGCCTGATCCTGATCTGCGACATCGTCGAACCCTCGACCGGCCAGGGCTATATCCGCGACCCGCGCAGCACCGCCAAGAAGGTCGAGGCCTATGTGAAGGCGACCGGCATCGGCGACACCATCCTGGTGGGCGCGGAAGCCGAGTTCTTCATCTTCGACAGCGTGCGCTTCGGCACCGGCGGCAATTTCGCGACCTTCCAGGTCGACAGCGTCGAAGGCCCCGGCTCGTCGCTGAAGGACTATCCGGAAGGCAATATGGGCCACCGCCCGGCGGTGAAGGGCGGCTATTTCCCGGTGCCGCCGGTCGATGGCGATTCCGACCTGCGCGCCGAAATGCTCTCGACCATGGGCGAGATGGGCCTGCCGATCGAGAAGCACCACCACGAGGTGGCGCAGTCCCAGCACGAACTCGGCACCAGGTTCGGCCCGCTGACCACCATGGCCGACCAGATGCAGATCTATAAATACTGCGTCCACAACGTGGCCCACAGCTACGGCAAGACCGCGACCTTCATGCCCAAGCCGATCTATGGCGACAACGGCTCGGGCATGCACACCCATCAGTCGATCTGGAAGGCCGGCAAGCCGCTGTTCGCGGGCAATGGCTATTCCGATCTGTCGGAACTGTGCCTGTATTTCATCGGTGGCATCATCAAACATGCCAAGGCGGTGAACGCCTTCACCAACCCGTCCACCAACAGCTACAAGCGCCTGATCCCGGGCTTCGAGGCGCCGGTGCTGCTGGCCTACTCGGCGCGCAACCGCTCGGCTTCCTGCCGCATCCCCTATACCACCAGCCCGAAGGCCAAGCGCGTGGAAGTCCGCTTCCCCGACGCCTCGGCCAACCCCTACCTGGCCTACTCGGCGATCGCCATGGCCGGCATCGACGGGATCAAGAACAAGATCCATCCCGGCGATCCGATGGACAAGGACCTGTACGACCTGCCGCCCGAGGAACTGAAGGGCATCCCCACCGTCTGCGGCAGCCTGCGCGAAGCCCTCGGCGCGCTGGCCGCCGATCACGACTTCCTGCTGGCCGGCGACGTGTTCACCAAGGACCAGATCGAGAGCTACATGGAACTGAAGTGGCAGGAGGTCTACCGCTTCGAACACACCCCGCACCCGGTCGAGTTCGAGATGTACTACTCGGTCTGAGCGGGCCGGTCCGAGCGGGCGTTCGAAGGACCAAGGAAAGGCCAGGGGCTTTGCCCCTGGACCCCACCAAAGGCTCGCCTTTGGGATCGGATCGGACGATCGCCGCCCGGGGGTCACTTCCCGGGCGGCATCGGCTGACAGTGATGCCCTGATGCCTGTGCCGGTGATTTGGTAAGGGTCGGGCGGTGCCGAACATTCTCAGGACCATCTACGGCCAGGTCCTCGTCATGCTGGTCGCGGGCGTGGCGCTCGGCGTGTGGGCACCGGATGTCGCGATCGCCCTGAAGCCGCTCGGCGACGGCTTCATCAAGCTGATCCGCATGATCATCGCCCCGCTGGTGTTCTCGGTCATCGTCACCGGCATCGCCGGGGCGGGCGATCTGCGCAAGGTCGGGCGGATCGGCGGCAAATGCCTGATCTATTTCGAATGCGTCACCACCCTGGCGCTGTTCATCGGGCTCGGCCTGGCGCTCGGCATCCGCCCCGGCGCGGGGCTCAACATCGACCCCGCGACCCTCGACCCGACCGCCGCCGCCGGCTTCGCCGCCACCGCCCATCGCAGCGCCTCGATCACCGGCTTCCTGCTGAACCTCATCCCCGAGACGGTGGTGGACGCCTTCGCCAGGGGCGACATCCTGCAGATCATGGTCTTCGCCATCCCCTTCGGCTTCGCCCTCGCGCTGCTGGGCGAGAAAGGGCGGCGGTTCTGCGACGCCATCGACACGCTGCTGCACGCGCTGTTCCGGATGATGGGCTTCATCGTCCGCCTCGCCCCGCTCGGCGTGCTGGGTGCCACCGCCTTCACCATCGGGCGCTATGGCCTCGCCTCGCTGGCCGGGCTCGGCCTGCTGCTGGTGGTGTTCTACCTGTCCTGCGCGGTGTTCGTGCTGGTGGTGCTGGGCGCCATCCTGCGCCTCGCCGGGCTGAACGTGCTGGCGATGATCCGCTACCTGAAGGACGAATTGCTGATCGTGGTCGGCACCGCCTCCTCCGACGCGGTGCTGCCGCAGGTGATGGGCAAGCTCGAGGGCCTGGGCATCTCGAAAGCCACCGTCGGCATCGTCATTCCCACCGGGTATTCGTTCAATCTCGATGGGTTCTCGATCTATCTGACGCTCGCCACGGTGTTCATCGCCCAGGCCACCAACACGGCACTGTCGGCCGCCGACCTGGCGACGATCCTGTTCGTTTCGCTGCTGACCTCCAAGGGCGCGCACGGGGTGCCGGGCTCGGCGCTGGTGATCCTGGCGGCAACCCTGCAGGCGGATCCGGCCCTGCCGGTGGCCGGGCTCGGCCTGGTGCTGTCGGTGGACTGGTTCATGGGCATCGGCCGGGCACTGACCAATCTGGTGGGCAATTGCGTGGCCACCGTGATGATCGCGGTCTGGGAGGGGGATCTGGACCGGGCGCGGGCCCGGGCGGTGCTGGCCGGGGCGGCGGCGCCGTTGCCGATCTGAGGGGAAGGCGGGGGCTCTGCCCTCGACCCGCCCGTCGGGACGAGCCCGGAACCGGCGGTGGCCCGATCCGCGCGGATCAGCGCCCCTGCCAGGCGCCGCGAGCGCGATGAACCCGACCCGCGCAGTCCCGAACCCTGCTTCCTGGCCGGGGCGCGTGCCGAGCGCAGGAAGCGCGGCCGCGCCGACTGGCACGACCTCGCCGGGCCGGAACCGCAGGGCCGGGTGGGAACCGCAGGCTCGCCGCCATCTCTGCGACACGTCCTTCGAGAGGCGCGCGACGCTGGTGCTATGGCACGCCCGACGCCCCTTTCCTGGAGAGCGTCGCGTTCAGGGCGGCGCCGAACCGAGAGACCGCGTCTCGGCCGGCTTTCCGGGAACCCTTCCCGCGCGCGCCCGCGCCAGTCAGCACCCCAGCGCCTCCCGCGCCAGTCAGCACCCCGGCGCGCGCCCGCGCCAGTCAGTACCCCGGCGCGCGCCCGCGCCAGTCACCACCATCGGCGACGCGGCAGGCAGGCCGGGCGGATCGGGCCGATCAGACGAGCGGAGCCTCAGGGCGTCTGCTTGGGCGGAGCCGGCATTTCCACTTTCTTGTAATCCGCCGGCGGCTGGAACAGCGAGTCCGGCTGGGGCCCGTACTCCACCTTGACCGCTTCCATCGAGCTGCCGGCATTCTCCCCCGCGCCTTGCCCGCGCAGGATCACGCCGTCTTCGCTCACGCAGGCGATGCCGGTGGTCTTTTCGGTCTGCACGGTCCAGATCGTGCAGGGCACGCCCGCCACCGTGTCGGTGCCCTTGCGGGTGAATTTCATGCTGTCGTTGAAGGCGAAGCTACGCCGCTTCTCCGGATCGAAGGGCAGCTCCATGTAGGCGTGCCGATCCGGAAACACCATCATCATGCGCTGGGCGGTGCGGTCGATCACGCTGTAGCCGGGCATTCCCGGCGGTTCCACGCGAACCCGGTCGCCGCCGGCGGTGAACATCATATGGATGTGCTGGGGGGCATCGTCCGGCCCGCTCTTCACCTTGTATTCCACCGCCACATCGCGGGTCGGCATGTAGGGCGGATGGTCCTGGGCGGCCGCGCCCCCCGCTCCACCCAGCCCGATCAGCATCGCCAGCATCGCCGTCCGTCGCATGTCCGTCCCCCGGGGTTTTCCCGGCGGACCCTGCGTCCGCGATGCCGCCGAGGTCAAGCCGGGATGCCCGCCCTCCCCCTCCGGCCGTCCGGGGAAGCCCGGTATCTGGCGCGGTCCCCGCTCCTGGGTCGCCTGCGGCGTTGGGGCCGGTCAGGGGG
>DAICZL010000298.1 GCA_027311165.1 bacterium | reverse complement strand
GCGCGAGACCTGGGGGCAGAACCGGCTGGGCGCGCAGCCGGTGGCGGTGGGCGGCAACCGCATCATCCGCCTGCCGCGCGACGGCACCTGCGTGATCGATGTCCGCGCGGTGTTCGCCGACGGGCAGAAGACCGAGAAGCGGCGGGTCGATACCTGCGCGGTGACCGACCTGCCGATGCCCTGACGGCGGACCCCGCGCGTCGCACCGGATCACTGCCGTTGGAGACGATCTCCCAGCGCAGGGGTCCGGCTTCCAGCGCGAGGGTCTGGGTTACAGCGCAGGGGCCCGGCTCCCAATCCAAGGGCCGGGCTTCCAGCGCGAGGGGTCTGGATTCCAACTCGGCGGCCCGGCTTCCAGCGCGAGGGTCTGGATTCCAACTCAGGGGTCTGGCGCCCAATGTCGCAGGGGGCGATCAGAGGGCGGAGCCCACTCGCCCCGGCCTCTGCCTCACCGCCGATGGGAGATCGCGGCGACCTCAGCAGGGAGCGTCCGCTCTCTCCGATCGAAAGGCGGCGCCCCGGCCGCCCGTCAGTACTGCACGCCCCGGGTCAGGGCCCCGTCCACCACCAGATTGGTCCCGGTGATGAAGCTCGCCGCCGGGCTCGCCAGGAACACCGCGGCGTTGGCGATCTCCTCGGGCCGCGCCATCCGTCCGGTCGGGTTCAGCGCCAGAGCGCGGGCGAACAATTCGGGATTGCCGTGCTCGATCTGCTCCCACACGCCTCCCTTGAAATAGGTGTTGCCCGGCGAGACGCTGTTGGCGCGGATGCCCTTGCCGGCCAGGTTGAACGCGAGCCCTTGGGCGTAGTGGATCAGCGCCGCCTTGAACGCGCCATAGGGTCCGGCGGCGAAATCGATCTCCCGGCCTGACACGCTGGAGATGATCACGATCGATCCCGCCGTGGATTTTTCGAGCCAGGGCATCGCCGCGTCCACCACCCGCACGGTGTGCAGCATGTCCACCTCGAACCCGGCGCGCCAGGCGGCCTCGTCGGCGCCGATCGCCAGCGCGCTGACATTCGGCACGACGATATCGAGCCCGCCGAATGCCTCCCCCGCGGCGGCGACGAAGGCTGCCAGTGCCGGCCCGTCGGCGACATCGAGCGCGCGGCCCATGGCGGGGACGCCGAGCGCCTGCAGCGCAGCCACGCCGGCCGTGACCTCTTCCGCATGGCGGGCACAGATCGCCACCGCGGCTCCCTCGCGGGCCAGTGTCTCGGCGATGGCGCGGCCGATTCCCTTGCTGCCGCCGGTGACCAGCGCCCGCTTTCCTGACAGACCCAGATCCATGTGCTGTTCGCTCCCTGCCCGCCGATGCGCCCGTCTGCGCCGACCGAGATTGGCCTCGCCCGGCTGGCCTGGCAATGCGCCGGGATGCAATTTCCCGCTTGGAGGAAGCCCGGTTCGGTCTGATCATGGCGCCACCGGGGCGGGGGCGGGCAGTTCGGCTGCGGCCGGGCCCGCCTGGCCGACCGGGCATCGCCGCGATGCGGCGTGCCGGGAGGAGCGATAACGTGCGGCCGAAACAATGCCGGGGCGGAAAACTCCGCCCCGAGCGCCGCACCGGAACAGGAGAGATGCCGCGTGAGCACGTCCCGCCATACCGTCGCCAGCCTGCTGCTGCTGGCCGGCGCACTCTGCTGGCCCATCGCTGCCGATGCCAGGACGCTGGTCTATTGCTCGGAAGGCTCGCCCGAGAAT
>DAICZL010000296.1 GCA_027311165.1 bacterium | reverse complement strand
CAGCAGCGCGATCAGGCGGTGATTGAACAGATCGAGGAAATCCCGCGCGGCATGGTCGCGCCGGCGGCTGCGCTCGACGAGGCGAGCGGTGAGCGGTGGCGGCAGCGGGCCGAACCCGCCGCCGAGGCTGAAGAAGCTCACGGTGAGCGTCGGCCGGTCCGGCCGGCCCTCGGCGGTGGCGGGGTCGCGGTCCTCCCCGGTGAACCGGTCCGGGGCTTCGATCTCGCCGGAGGGGAAGCTGCTGCGCAGACTGCCGCGCAGGCGCACCGCTTCCCGGCGCGGATCGCTGCCCGCGCCCAGGGGCAGGATATCCGGCGGCATCCCGGTCTGGTGCGGCGCGGTGCGGCACGCGAGCAGTTCCAGCAGCCGCACTGCCTGGCGAAGCTCGAACCGGTACGGCTCGCGCGCCAGCAGCGCGATCAGAGAACGATCTGCTGGCCCGTCAGCGCCGGCCATCGCCATGTCTTTTCACCCTGCCGGCTCTTCATCACCAGTTCGGTGAAGGAGTTCACGGCCGCATACAGGCCGAAGAACCGGCTGAGCACCGCGCCTGCCAGCCAGGCGCTGGAGCCGGCGAAAGCTGCTTCGTCGAATTCCAGCGTGATCTCGCTGCCGCGGCAGAAGCCGCGCCAGGCATCGGCGCC
Source organism: bacterium (assembly GCA_027311165.1). Lineage (GTDB taxonomy): Bacteria > Pseudomonadota > Alphaproteobacteria > Acetobacterales > Acetobacteraceae > DAICZL01. The sequence continues at coordinate 8,087 of DAICZL010000296.1, read as the reverse complement.
GATGTGGCGCACGACCCGCCGCGCCGCCAGATGGGTGAGCCCCGCGATCCGCCGCGCACTGGTCATCTCCCCGCCCGGACAATACAGCAGCATCATCTCGCGCAGCACCGCGGCATTGTCCGCGCCATCAGCCATCGAGAGCTGGTTGATCGAGAGATGCGAGACCAGCCGCCACAGGGTTCCCCCGGTCCTGGGCGGTGGCACCTGCCGGGTCGGCCGGCTCAGGCAGGCGATGGAAGCGACCGGCACGTCGATTTCGAGGCGCATCCGCGTATCGCGCCCGATCTGCTCGGCCAGCCCGCGATTGGTGCAGAGGACGTGGGCGAACACCGTATCCTCGGCTGGCAGGGCCGGATCGAGGTCGGGATCGACGAAGGACAGCAGCATCTCGCTCCCGCCGAAGCGTGCATGGGCCATCGGCTGGCGGCGGGCGAGGTAGTGCGCCCCGCCGGCCCCCGTCGCGTCCGCATGGCGGATCGAGAGCAGCGGCTGGATGGTCTGGCCCCGTCCCTCCCGCGCGAGCGAGCTGCTCACCCGGGTGATGCTGTGGATCTCGGTGCTGCCCTCCCGCAGGCTGTCGGCCACCAGCCGGTATTCCAGCCTTGCGTGGTCGAGGCGGATCGGTTCGGTGATGCGCGAGAACAGGTTGATGATCGGGGTGCAGCCGAGCGCGAAGCTCGCGGCATTGAGGACCAGCGTCTGTGGCGGCTGCGCGGCCAGCAGCAGCAGCAGATCGGCCTGCGTGCCCTCGCCCAGCACGCCTTGCGGCAGCGCCCCGATGTCGAAGAACAGGAATTTGTCCGGAAAGGCGAAATATTCCTGCAGCAGCCGATACGCCTGATGCGAGGCCGGCGGGCAGGGCAGCAGGTCTTCGTCAGGCCCGAAGCCCACCGCGCTCAGCTGCGCGGCCTCGAGCAACCTGGCATCGGCGGGTGCAAGCTCCGGAGCGGATGCGGCGTCATCGACGGGGGCGATCGCGATGCCGCGGAGTTCGGTGAACAGCAGCTGGTAGATCGCCTCGCGCCCGATATTGGGCGGCGGCAGGCAGAAGCGCAGCGAGGGGGGCGCGAATTCGCCGAAGCGGCGGTTGCCGAGGCAGCGCAGGCGGATGCGCAGCACCCGCTGCACCTCCGGCCGGTCGTCGAGGAAGCGGTAGGCAAACTGGCTGCGTGGCTCGAGCCGCGCATCGGCGATCTCGATCGGCCAGAGCGTGACCGGATAGCCGGTGCGGAAGCGGCAGGTGAGCGCCTCGCCACCGGTCGCCGCCTGGGCGGCGACGGGCGCGGCATCGGCTAACAGCACCGTGCCGCGCGGGACGGTGATGCCCGCGGTCGAGAAATTCTGCTTCGGATCGGTGGTGAAGGCCGCGATCGACATCGACGGGATCGGCGCGGTCAGTTGCGGATACAGAAGATCGAGCAGCGCCGCCGGCACTTCCGGCAGTGCGGCGTCATAGCTGCGCTGCAGCCGGGCGGTGAGGAAGGCGAAGGATTCGATCAGCCGCTGGATCTGCGGGTCGCTGCTGCCCTCTGCCGACAGATCGAGCGCATCGGCGACCCGCGGGTAGCGCTGTGCGAACTGGCTGCCGGCGGAGTGAAGATAGGCGAGCTCCGCCATGTAGTATGGCAGCAGGTCCTCGCTGCCCTCAGCCGGCATCGAAGGTGATCCTCTCGCTCATGCGCTGCGCCGGTTTCATCGCAGCCGGAAGCGCATCGGCAGATCATGCATCGTGCCGCTCTCGGTGCGGCCACGCACGATCACGCTCAGGCTGTCGGCGTTCTGCCCGTCGCGCAGGATCTCCAGCTCGGGGTCGCGCAGGCGCGGCTCATAGGCGCGGATCGCCTCGCGGACATGCCAGGCGAGCCGTTCCATCGCCGCGTGTTCCCCGGTGGGGAAAGCCGAAAGATCGGGAATGCCGTAATCGATCGTGCTGCGCACCCGCCCTTCCAGCATCGAGATCGGGATCGGGACGCGGGTGTTGAGCAGATCGCCGAGCTCGCGGGCGATCGAGGCGTGCAGAGCCTGCCCGTCATGCAGCCGCGGCGGCCCCGGATCGTCCGGTTCCGTCTGCGCCGGCCCCACCAGCCGCTCGAACAGTAGCGGGCGGGAGGCGCGGGTGCGTCTGAAGCCGGACATTGCGATGCGTGAGCCTGCGTATCTTCTAGCCCACCTCCTGCGCGATCAGGTCGTGATGGACCGGCTGGGCGCCGTCGCTCGTGCCATCGGCGACCTTCTGCGGCTTGTAGGTATAGGTGACCTTGCCATAGGCCAGAGCCACGGTCTCGGTCGGCAGGTCGCCCGTCCCGCCACCGAAACTGATGTTGGAGACGATGATCTTCTCCATCTCGATCATCAGATAGCACACTGCGGTGTTGTCGCCGTCGGCCCGGTAAGCGGTGAAGGTGCCCTTGCCGATCTGCTTGCCGCTCCAGCACATCTTCAGCAGATCATCGGTCGCCGCATCGATATATTTGGTGATCGTAAAGTCGGAGTGGTTGGCCTGCTCCACCGTGCCGCCGCCGGCGGAACTGCGGGTGGGACTGGTCGGCTGGTTGAAGCTGTGGCTCCAGGACAGGATCTGAAGCTCCTTGCTGTGGGTCGAATCCGTCGATTCGCCCTCGATCGTGGGCGTTTCGAGCTTGAGGAAGAAGTTCACGGCCATGTCGTGGATCCTCGATCAGCGATGAAGTGTTCCGCCATCAGGCGGCGATGGGCGGGGGCAGTTCGGCCACCAGGCGGATCGAGGTGGTCAGCTCCTCCAACTGGAAATGCGGCCTCAGGAACACGGTGGCGGTATAGACCCCCGGCTTGCCCGGCGTATCGAACACATCGACGCGCGCTTCCCGCAGCGGATAGCGGGCCTTCAGCACCTGTCCGGCATCGTCCTTGCCGAGCACATACTCGCCGATCCACAGATTGAGGAAGGTCTGGACGTTCTCCTTGGTCATGAAACTGCCGATTTTGTCGCGCATGTTGACCTTGAGATAATGGGCGAAGCGCGAGGCCGTGAGCACATAGGGCAGCATCGCCGAGAGCCGCGCATTGGCGTTGGCCTTGTCGGACACATAGTCGGTGTTCGGCTTCTGCGTGGTCTGGCCGCCGAAGAAGGCGGCGAAATTCTCGCCCTTGTGGTGCAGCAGGGCGATGAAGCCGAGATCGTTCAGCTCCTTTTCGCGCCGGTCGGTGATAGCGATCTCGGTCGGGCAGTACAGCGCCTTGCTCTTGTCGTCGGGCCTGTTGCGGTAGACCTTGTAGTTGTGTGCTGGCAGGCCCTCGACCTTGCCGCCGCCTTCGACACCGCGGATCGCCGCGGTCCAGCCATATTTGGCATAGGCATCGGTGATCCGCAGCGCGAGCTTGTAGGCGGCGCTGCCCCACAGATATTTCGCGTGGTCGGTGCCGTCCACGTCCTCCTCGAAATCCATGCCTTCCACCGGCACGCTGTCCCTGCCATAGGGCAGGCGCTGCAGCACCCGCGGCATGGTGAGTGCGACGTAACGACTGTCCTCGCTGGCGCGGAAGGCACGCCAGTCGGTGAAGTCGCTGCTCTCGAAGATCTTGGCGAGGTCGCGCGGGGCAGGCAGATCCGTGAAGCGGTCCATGAAGAACATCGCCGGGCTTGCCGAGGAGATGAACGGCGCATGGGCCGCGGCCGCCACGTTGGAGATCTTGCTCAGCAGCTCGACATCCTGCGGCGAGGGGCCGAATTCGTAGTCGCCCACCAGCACGCTGTAGGGGTGGCCGCCGAACGTGCCGTACTCATCCTCGTAGACTTTCTTGAACAGGCCACTCTGGTCGAACTCGATCGCGCTTTTCAGATCCTTCAGCAGATCGGACTTGCTGGCATTCAGCAGCCGCAGCTTGAGCCGCACCCCGGTTTCGGTGTTCATCACCAGATCATGCAGGCCGCGCCAGGATGCTTCCAGCCGCTGGCAGTCCTTGTGGTGCATCACCTCGTTCAGCTGGGCGCTGATCAGGCGGTCGATCTCGGCGATGCAGTCGTTGATCCGCTGGGTCACGTCCTGGCTGAGGGTGGCAGTGTTGGCGACCACCCGGTCGAGGAATTCCTGCAGCAATCCCTGCGCCTTGGCGCGGGCGGCCTCCTGTGCCCGTGCCGCCTCGGCGCGGACCTCTTCGCTCGCATCCGCATCCGGCGCCGGGCTGCGGGCCAGGCCGCCTTGTTCCAGGATCCGGTCGAGCAGGCTCGGCTCGATCGCGGAGCGGCCTGCGGCGCCCCATCCGACACTGTCTGGCTCATCATCTGTCTCCCAAGGCATACGGATCGGCGAGATCATCGGCGCGGGCGGCAGCAGGCCGCGTTTGGCCGGGGCGAGGGCGTCTGCGACGCGCCGGGGATGCCGATCCGGCGGAAAGCTCTTTTCCGACGGCACCTCCGGCCCGTGGCTGGTGGGCGGGCTTCCCCGCGCCGCGGGGGCAGCGGGCGTGTCAGATCCGGGTCACGAAGTGGCCGCCGGCTCGGTCGGGGCAGCGCCGCTGGCGGAAGGCTTGGGTGGCGAGACGAGAATCTCCTTGAGCAGCGCATCGAGATTGTCGTTGCCGTCGAGCTTCGCCAGCAGATCGTTCAGCCGGCGCCTGGCACCGATCAGTTCGCGCAGCGGCGCAATCTGCTCCACCAGTTTCTCCGGGCTGAAATCCTCCATCCTGTGGAAGTTCAGCACCACGTTCAGCATGTCGGTGGCATCGGGCTTGAGGCGGTTCGGCACCTGCAGAGCGAGGCGCGGCGCGATCGACTCGAGCACCGCATCGAAATTGTCGCGGTCGATCTCGACGAATTTGCGTTCCTTGAGTTTCGGCGGCGCCGGTGCGTCCGGATCGGGCTTGCCTGACAGATCCGCGAGGATGCCGACGATGAAGGGCAGTTCCTTCTTCTGGATCGACCCCATCGTCTCCACGTCATAGGTGATTTGCACGCGCGGTGGCCTGACCCGCGAGAGCTTGTGCTGCAGACTTTCCGACATGTATCCCCCATGCATCCTCTGGAGCGACGCGAATGCTTGCATATTCCCTGGAAAAGATGCCAACAAAAAATCGCATGAATATCGCTAAATATCTGTCAAAAGCGGTCAAATTACGCGTCGAGCGTGAATAATTATGCATAAAGCTACTTTGCAATATGCTTCTTCTCTACAGCATCGTAAATAATCGCCAAACAAATAAGATGTTTAGGTTTTTTCCTCGAGTTCATCGGGTTCGGCCAGACCGAGAACTTCGAAGATCGTACGAAAATCCAGTCCGGCCTGTGAAAAATGCATTATTAGACTGGCAAAAGACATCTCGCCCCAGGCAACCGCGCGGTCGATCAGATAGGGCACCGGGCTGTGTGGCTCCAGCCGGTGCAGCAGCCGGGCGATCTCGGCCAGCTGCTCGTAGGCGTCTTCGCGCGTCATCGGCGCCCCCCGCGCTCCCATGGGCGCCCCCATGGGCGCTGCCATGGGCGCTGCCAGCGGCGGGGTTGAGGATGGCGAGCGGTGCGCCAGCGGGGCAGGCGAAGCGGCGGAGCGGGGCGGCAGGCGCTCGGAGAGCGCGGCCGAGGTCAGATTGGCGATATCGGCGATGGCATCGCTGATTCGGCCGAGACCGGGCGCATCACGTCCGCACAGCTCTTCCAGGCTGGCGTTCAGCGCTCCCAACGCTTCCGCGGCGGCGCGCAGCGAGGCTGCGATCTCCCGCCAGAATCCGGTATCGGTCGCCTGCCGCGCCGCCGCCAGGGCCGCCAGGGTGACCGCCCCCGCGGCCTCCGACCGCTCGACCGATTTCGGGTCGCGCTGACGCAGCCCGTCGAGCAGCTGCGCATTGACGTGATCGGTCCAGCTATAGGCGAGTTCGGGGTTGGAGGCGGAGCGCACCAGCTTCAGGCTGTGCAGCAGCGGCGGCAGCCGGGCGTTCAGCCATTCGAACGGGGCGAGACGCGGGGCGAGGTCGCCATCCTCGATTGCCGGATGCAGGTCCGGCCACAGTCCGCGGCACAGCGCGGTCAGCAGGGAGAGGCCCGGCGCCAGGCCGGCGAAACCCTCGCGATGGACCTTCGCCTCGGTGAGCCAGCAGGCCAGCAGCAGATCCTTGGTGCGGTCGCGCAGCAACTCGCTGCACAGCCGTTCGACCAGCGGCCAGTCGGCCTGCTTGATCTCGCGCGCCCAGACCCCCTGCGGTAGCCGGGCATTCTGCTCGCGGCGGGCCTCCTGGATCGCCCGGTAGGCTGGATCGAGACGCAGATCGGGGCCACAGCGCGGCGGCGGGGCGAGCGGCGCCGCCAGGGCCGCGATATCGGTCGCTGGATCGGTGCGCGGCTGCAGGGATGGGCTCATGGCTGCGGCTTCCGATTATCCGCGGTCTGTGCGGCGGAGGGGAGCGCTGCGGGCTTCCCAACGCCGCCCGAGGATATCGCCCGCGGGGAGGCGGCCGGGGCGCCGGCGGGGGCGCCGGTCGGGAATGTGGGCAGGGCCACCGGCAGGGTCTTGTCCGGCTGGCCGGGGATGCGCAGGGTCGCGCTCAGCCTCAGCCGCATGAACACCTGCGCCCGGGTCAGCCCGGCGTCGCCCCCCGCAGCCGCATCCGGGTTGGTGATCAGATCGATCGTGAAACCGATCGTCTCGGGCCGGCGGTCGGACAGTTGCGCCATCGTCGCGCCATCCGGCCGCTGCGCCGCGATCATCCGCAACAGCGCCCAGGGACCGCGGAACCCAAAGACCGCTTCCGGTCCGCCCCGTTGCCGGGAGGGCTGGCGGGCGCGCGCCGGGATCGATGGAGCATTGGTGGCCCAGCGGAGTGTCATCTGCACCGGCTGGCCGCTGCTCCAGGCGGTGCTCGTGCTGGCGGCGAAGGAGGACAGCCGCTGCTGGCCGACCTCCAGCACCGCTTCGGCGATCTGGTTCGCACCCGGATCGCTGCCGATATTGGTGCAGAAATCGACGGCGACGCTGTAGCTCAGCGGCTCGTCGGGCGCCGGATCCGCGAGCATCGGCGCCAGGGCGGCCTGGGCCGCCAGCAGCTGGTCGATGAACTGGACCGCGCCGGCGCGGGTGAAGCTCTGGTTGCGGGCCAGCCGGTCGCGCAGCCCGGGCAGGTCGGCACCGAAACGGTTATAGAAGCGCTTCACATCGCCCGGATCGGCATCCGGCGCGGCCGGGTCCGAGAACGGGAAGCGGCCGGCGAGGTCGCGGTTGAACGCCCCGGCCAGATCACCGTACAGACCCGCCATGTCGCGATAGGCGGCGCCGCCGCAGCGGTGCTGGACGGCCTGGCGCAGCCTCGCAAGCTGTTCGGCGAACCAGTCGGTGCCGGCGGCGGGTGTGCTCGCCAGCTGAGCGCAATTGCCGAGATCGATCCGGTCCATGTCGGCGGAAATGAACTGTTCGAGCCGGCTGAGCCCGTTCGCCGGGTCGCCGCGATGGTAGCGCTCCAGAGTCGCGATGATCGACTGCCACCGGCTCAGCAGCACGGCGCTGACCCCGCTCAGCAGCGCGCCGTTCTGCTGCAGATAGTTCACCAGCGGCGCGGCATGGTCGCGCGCCAGCGCCTCTACGAAATCGCGCCGTGCCGGCAGCGTGCCCACCAGCTCCGGCAGGCTGGCGGCGCCGAATGCGGCGGCGGCGAGGGGGGGCGTGCCCGACCAGAAGGCGAGGGTCGGGTCCACCAGCTGATACGGATCGGCTGAGGGCAGCAGCGCGTCCACCTGGCCCAGCAGCCGGACCGCCTGGGCGCTCAGCACTGCATCGATCTGTTCCGACGCCTCTGCCTGCCCGGCATCGCGCAGCGGCGCCCGCAGATTCGTCAGGATCGGCGCGGCCATGGCGAAGCGGCCGATCTCATCGCGCAGCGCCCCGGTGGCGCGCGCGGGACCGAAGCGCTCGATGCCGCGCTGGCGGGCGCGGGTTGCGGCATCGATCGCCAGCTGCTTCAGCCGGTCGGTCGCCGCGATCTGCACCTGTTCGCGAAACGCCGCCGGCAGGCTCGGCGGCATCTGCTCCGCGGCGAATGTCAGAAAGGACTCCACCATCGACTGCAGCGCTTGCAGATCCTTTGGGTTCCAGAACAGCGGCCCGTCGGCGGCGGTATCGGGCAGGGGG
>DAICZL010000295.1 GCA_027311165.1 bacterium | reverse complement strand
CTCGAACAGCATGGTCACCGGCGCCTCGCTCAGCTGCTCGGCCTGCTGCGGCGGGCGCGGTGCCAGCAGGAAGAACAGCAGCGGCGCCAGATGCAGCAGCAGGGAGGCGATCAGCCACCAGGACAGCCGCCGGCGCGGCCGTTCCCGCCGGCGGATCACCCGCCAGCGCGGCCGGTCGGTGCGGGGCCAGCGTGCGTCCCTGTTGATCGGCGTCTGCTCCGCCATAGACTGTTCCGTCAATCGGGTCCGTCCATCGGGCCGGGACGAGGCTCGGGATGGACGCATCTTCCGATGCCATTGCGCGCGGCGTAAGGCCGCCACCCTGCGACCGACTCCGCCCCGCTTTCGTCGCCTTCCGCCGGGTCTTAGGCGCTCCGCGCCGCCTTCTCAATCCTTGCCCGCCCCGGCGCAACGACCGGCCCGGCCGCTGGTTTGGCCTCGGGGCGGGGCCGCGCTAGTATGGGTGTATAGGAATCCGGGAGAGAGAGATGTCGGGCAGCGAGATGACGGCGGACGGGCTGCCGGCTGGCCTCGAGAAGGTGCGGGCGCGCTGGGGCTGGTTCGTGGCCTTCGGCATCGCGCTGATCGTGCTCGGGGTGGTCGCCTGGATCGAGGTGGTCGCGGTCACGCTGGTGAGCGTCGTGTTCATCGGCGCGGCCATGCTGGTCGGGGGCGTCCTGCAGGTCGGCCACGCCTTCATGACCAAGGGCTGGGGCGGGTTCTTCCTGCATCTGGCGGGCGGCGTGCTGTATGTGGTGGGCGGCTTCCTGATCATGGACGAACCGGTGACCGGTTCGGTGGTGATCACCCTGATGCTCGCCGCGGTGATGGTGGTGGGCGGCATCCTGCGCATCGTGATCGCGCTGCGCCATCGGGAATTGCGCGGCTGGTGGTTGGGGGTGCTCGGCGGCATCGTCACTTTCGCCCTGGGCGTGCTGCTGTATGTCACCCTGCCCTGGTCGGGGCTGTGGGTGCTGGGCACCCTGGTCGCGGTGGAGCTGGTGATGGTTGGTGCCACCTGGCTGCAGTTCGGGCTGCTGCTGCGCAAGCACGCCAGGGCCTGACCCGTTTGCCCGGGAGGGAACGGCCCCTGACGGGGGGCGAGGCAGGGGGGATCGGCGCATGAGCGAGATCGCGGTGATCGGCGCCGGCACCATGGGCCATGCGCTGGCTCTGGTGTTCGCGCTGGGCGGGCACGGGGTGCGCTATACCGATGCCGATCCGGCGACGCTGGCCCGCGCGCCGGGGCTGATGGCGCGGGCGCTTTCCATCCTGGCCGATGCGGGCGAGGTCGATCCGGGCTGGACGGCGGAGAGGCTGCACCGGGCCGCGCGCCCCTGCGCCTCTGTGGCCGAGACCGTCGCCGGCGCCGAGGTGGTGATCGAGGCGATCATCGAGCAGCCGGAGGCCAAGCGCACGCTGTTCGCCGAGCTCGACCGGCTGATGGCGGCCGATGCAATCCTGGCCAGCAACACCAGCTATCTGGATGTCTTCCCGCTGGTTCCGCAGGCACGGCAGAACCGGACGCTGATCGCGCATTGGTATACGCCGCCCTATCTGATCGATCTGGTCGACATCGTCGCCGGCCCGCACACCGAGCCCGCCGTGGTCGCGCAGCTGCACGACATGGTCGTTGCCATGGGCAAGACGCCGGTGGTGCTGCGCCGCTTCGTGTCGGGCTACATCGCCAACCGGCTGCAATCGGCGCTGACGCTGGAGGTGAACCGGCTGATCGACGAAGGCTATGCGAGCCCCGAGGAGATCGACGCCTCGATCATTCACGGCCTGGCGCTGCGCCTGCCGATCCTCGGCCAATGCGCCAAGATGGACTTCACCGGGCTGAAGCTGATGCAGACGGTGCTGGCCAACCGCACCTATGAGCCGCCGACGGTGATCGACCGCCGCGACGCGCCCGACCGGCTGCTGGCGCAGGGGC
>DAICZL010000294.1 GCA_027311165.1 bacterium | reverse complement strand
CAGCGTCTGCTCGATATCGGCCACCCGGGCCCGGCGTGCCCCGAGTGAGGAAAGCAGCTTCATCCGAAATGTCCTGTCATGGGTTCTCCGACATCCGGAGCGCGAAGCTCCCGCGCGGACCATCGCAGCGATGAATTGACGCCCGGTAAAGCAGGCGCCCCGAGCCATGAGGGCGGGCCGGGGCGCGCGCGGTCCGCGCCCGCAGCCCAGAGCCCGGCGCCGACCGGCAGAGCCGGTGCTCTCCGCATTGAGTTGCCTCGACGGGATTGCTAGCGTCACGATCAATGATGTCGGCCGGGCGCCCCGATGCCGTGCGCGGGGTCATGGCCGCTGGGGGGATCGCCATGCGGGCAGTCGCGATGCGGCGCGGGCAGGGGCCGGCGCGGCCATGAAGACGCTGAAGGGTCCCGCGATCTTCCTCGCGCAGTTCGCCGCCGATGCGGCCCCGTTCGACAGCCTGGCCGGCATCGCCCGATGGGCCCGCGCGTGCGGCTTCGAGGGCGTGCAGATCCCGAGCTGGGACGCCCGCCTGTTCGACCTGAAGCGCGCCGCCGAAAGCCAGACCTATTGCGACGAGGTCAAGGGCATCCTGCAGGATGCCGGCGTGGCGCTGACCGAATTATCCACCCATCTGCAGGGCCAGCTGGTCGCGACCCATCCCGCCTACGATGCCGTCTTCGACGGCTTCGCCGCGCCCGAGGTGCGGGGCAATCCGGCGGCGCGGCAGGACTGGGCGGTGCAGCAACTTCGCCACGCCGCCGCCGCCTCGCGCCGGCTGGGGCTCGCCGCGCACGCGACCTTCTCCGGCGGGCTGGCCTGGCCGTTCCTCTACCCGTTCCCGCAGCGCCCGGCCGGCCTCGTGGAAACCGCCTTCGACGAGCTTGCCGCGCGGTGGACGCCGATCCTCGATGCCTTCGACGAAGCGGGTGTCGATGTCTGCTACGAGATCCACCCGAGCGAGGACCTGCATGACGGCGTGACGTTCGAGATGTTCCTGGAACGCACCGGCAACCATCCCCGCTGCAACATCCTCTACGATCCCAGTCACTTCCTGCTGCAGCAGCTGGATTATCTGGGCTTCATCGACGTCTATCACCAGCGCATCCGGATGTTCCACGTGAAGGACGCCGAGTTCAACCCGAGCCCGCGCCAGGGCGTCTATGGCGGCTTCCAGCCCTGGCTGAAGCGCGCCGGACGGTTCCGCTCGCTGGGCGACGGGCAGGTGGATTTCGCCGGCATCTTTTCCAAACTGGCCGAATATGATTTCGACGGCTGGGCGGTGCTGGAATGGGAATGCTGCCTGAAGGACAGCGAGACCGGCGCGCGCGAGGGCGCCCCGTTCATCCGCGACCACATCATCAAGGTGACCGCGCGGGCCTTCGACGATTTCGCCGGCGCCGGCACCGATCTGGCCGCCAACCGCCGCCTGCTCGGCATCGGGCAGGGCTGAGGCGATGACCGCACGGCGCAGGCTGCGTCTGGGTATGGTGGGCGGTGGCCAGGGCGCATTCATCGGCGCGGTGCACCGCATCGCCGCCCGGCTGGACGACCAGTACGAGCTGGTGGCCGGCGCCTTCGCCTCCGAGGCCGCCCGCGCCCGCGCCTCGGCGGCGGAGCTGCACATCGCCCCCGACCGCGCCTATCCGGATTTCACCACCATGGCGCAAGCCGAGGCGGCGCGGGAGGACCGGATCGATGCGGTCAGCATCGTCGCGCCCAACCACGTGCACCACGCCGCCTGCCGCGCCTTCCTCGATGCCGGGATCGCGGTGATCTGCGACAAGCCGCTCACCACCACCCTGGCCGACGCGCTGGACCTGGTGCGCGCGGTACGCGCGAGCGGCCTGACCTTCGCGGTGACGCACAACTACACCGGCTATCCGATGGTGCGCCAGGCGCGCGAGATGATCGAAGCCGGCGAACTCGGCGCGATCCGCGTGGTGCAGGCGGAATACGCCCAGGACTGGCTGACCACCAGGCTGGAGGATACCGGCCAGAAACAGGCCGCCTGGCGCACCGATCCGGCACGGTCCGGCCCTGCCGGCAGCGTCGGCGATATCGGCACCCACGCGCACAACCTGGCCTGCTTCGTCACCGGGCTGACGCTGGAGAGCCTGTCCGCGGACCTGACCACCTTCGTGCCCGGACGCCGGCTGGACGATAACGCGCATATGCTGCTGCGCTTCGCCGGCGGGGCGCGCGGCATGCTGTGGTCGAGCCAGGTCGCGCCCGGTAACGAGAACGCGCTGCGCCTGCGGGTGTACGGCGAGAAGGCGGGGCTGGAATGGCAGCAGGAACACCCGAACCAGTTGCGCTACGCCCCGCATGGCGAGGCGCCCCGAGTGCTCGCACGCGGCGCCGGCGGGATGGGCGCGGCTGCTGCGCGGGCGACGCGGATCCCCTCTGGGCATCCGGAAGGGTATCTGGAGGCGTTCGCCCAGCTCTACACGGATGCGGCGGAACAATTATGGGCGCGCATCGAGGGGCGTGCGCCCGATCCGATGGCGCTGCTGGTGCCCACCGTCGAGGACGGCGCGCGCGGGGTGAAGTTCATCGAGGCCGCGGTGCAGTCCAGCCGGGAGGGGGCGGCCTGGACGTCGGCGGGGGTGGATTTTGAGTAGGCAGGCAAGGCCAGGGCTCCGCCCTGGACCCGCATCCCTTGAGTGTTGGGTTCCAAGGGCCTATCGGCCCTTGGCGGGTCCAGGGCAGAGCCCTGGCCGTTCTCTGTATCTAGCCCATTTTATTCATCGCCCCGGTGTTCGGTTGTGCCTCGGATCGCTGGACGTGGTTGATCGAGGCACCTGGCGGTGCGCCTTTAGCTCAGGGATGGTAGGCGTTAAGGTTGATTGGAGGGGCATGTTCTGGGGCGACAGCCCCATTCGTTATGGCGCGGCAGGTTGCAAACTGCGGGCGATGCCACGGAACAACTCGGCCTCGGGACATGCGGCGGCGAACGCGATGCGGACCCGTGTCGCGGTCTCGGTAATTC
>DAICZL010000164.1 GCA_027311165.1 bacterium | reverse complement strand
CCCCGAACCGGCCCCGAACCCGCCCTCGGTCGCCAGGTTTGACACTCTCTTGCAACAGGCACAGGATGATGTGTTCCGAGGGGAGTCCCGCAGGGGGCTGAGAGGCCGACGGCTTGGTGCCAGTTTGATCTGGCCCGGGCGGCGCGGTGACCCTTGAACCTGAACCGGGTCATGCCGGCGGAGGGACGGGAGGCAGTTTCCGCATTTCCCTTCTTCTCCGTCCGGTATTTTCCCGTGTGCCCGAGGAGAGGTCCATGACGATTCAATCGAAGGCTGCGGCTCGGCCCGGCGGTGTCACGACGGGGCCGATCACCGGTTCGCACAAGACGTATTCCAGCCCTGCGGGTCATCCCGATATTCTGGTGCCGTTCCGCGAGATCGCGCTCGATCCGGCGGCCAGTGAGCCGCCGTTCCGCGTGTATGACACATCCGGCCCGTTCACCGATCCGGCGGTCACGATCGATCTGGCCGCGGGTCTGCCCCGGTTGCGTGCGCCCTGGATTGCGGCGCGTGGCATTGCCGAGGTTCGTGCCCGCGAGGTTCGTCCCGAGGACAACGGCAATGCCGCCGCGGATCGGCTGGTGGCGCCGTGTCCCGCCGATCTCACCGTGCGTGCCGCGAGGTCCGGCCAGCCGGTCACTCAGTTCGAATTCGCCCGTGCCGGTGTCATCACCGAGGAGATGCGTTTCGTCGCCCATCGCGAGAATCTCGGTCGTGCCGGGATGGTCGAGGGCGCGGAGGCGCGGCGCGCCGATGGCGAGGATTTCGGTGCCGCCATTCCGCCCTTCATCACTCCCGAATTCGTCCGTTCCGAGATTGCCGCCGGTCGCGCCATCATTCCCGCCAACATCAACCATCCGGAGTTGGAGCCCACGATCATCGGGCGCAATTTCCTGGTGAAGGTGAACGCCAATATCGGCAATTCGGCCGTGACCTCGGGCGCGGCGGAGGAGGTCGAGAAGCTGGTCTGGGCGATCCGCTGGGGCGCCGACACGGTGATGGACCTGTCCACGGGCCGCAACATCCACAATATCCGCGGCTGGATCCTGCGCAATTCCCCGGTGCCGATCGGCACGGTGCCGATCTATCAGGCGCTGGAGAAGGTGGATGGCGATCCCGAGAAGCTCACCTGGGAGATCTTCCGTGACACGCTGATCGAGCAGGCCGAGCAGGGGGTGGATTATTTCACCATCCATGCCGGTGTGCGTCTCGCCTATGTACCGCTGACCGCGAACCGGGTCACTGGCATCGTCTCGCGTGGCGGGTCGATCATGGCGCGCTGGTGTCTCGCGCATCACCGGGAGAGTTTCCTCTACACGCATTTCGACGAGATCTGCGACATCATGCGCGCCTATGACGTGTCGTTCTCGCTGGGCGACGGGCTGCGTCCCGGCTCGATCGCGGATGCCAACGACCGCGCGCAGTTCGCCGAGCTCGAGACGCTGGGCGAGCTGACCAAGATCGCCTGGGACAAGGGCTGCCAGGTGATGATCGAGGGGCCCGGCCATGTGCCGATGCACAAGATCAAGATCAACATGGAAAAGCAGCTGGCCGAGTGCGGGGAGGCGCCGTTCTACACGTTGGGGCCGCTCACCACCGACATCGCGCCTGGCTATGATCACATCACCAGTGCGATCGGGGCGGCGATGATCGGCTGGTTCGGCACTGCCATGCTCTGCTACGTCACGCCCAAGGAGCATCTGGGCCTGCCCGATCGCGACGATGTGAAGACGGGCGTGATCACCTATCGCATCGCCGCCCATGCCGCGGATCTGGCGAAAGGTCATCCGGCGGCTCGGCTGCGCGACGATGCGCTGTCGCGCGCGCGCTTCGATTTCCGCTGGGAGGACCAGTTCAACCTGGCGTTGGATCCCGACACGGCGCGCAGCTACCACGACCTGACGATGCCGAAGGAAGCTCACAAGGTCGCGCATTTCTGCTCGATGTGCGGGCCGAAATTCTGTTCGATGCGGATTTCCCACGATCTGCGGGCCGAGGCCGAGCGCATTGCCGGGCTGGAGAGCAAGAGCGAGGAGTTCCGCGCCGCCGGCGGGGCGCTGTACATCCCCGAGGAAGCCGCGGACTGAGGCTTGCACCCCGGCCGGTGCGGCACGCACACTGTGTGCCGGACTGGCCGGAGATGCTGCATGACCGACCCCAGCGGGGATCCCAGCCGGGCGCTGGAGGCCATCGGGCAATTGCCGGATGCCGAGCTCGATCTGGCGGATGCCGCGCTGCAACTCGCCCGCGTGGATGCGCCGGGTGCGGACTGGCGGGCTGCGCGCGCCCATCTTTCCGATCTCGCGCGCGATGCGGTGGCTGCCGCGGGCGCGGTGCCGGCCCTGGATATCGCCGGGCGGGCCGCGGCGCTGGCCGGGCTGCTCGCCGCGCGGCACCGCTATCGCGGCGATTCCGAGACCTATGACGATCCCGCCAACGCCAATCTGATCCGGGTGATCGAACGGCGCATGGGCCTGCCGGTCGCACTCGGCGTGCTCTGGCTGCATGCCGCCCGAGCGGCCGGCTGGGCGGCGCATGGGGTGGATTTTCCCGGCCATTTCCTGGTCGCGCTGCAGGGGGCCGGCCGGCAGATCGTCCTCGATGTCTTCGCCGGCGGGGTCAGCCTGGACGCGCGGGATCTGCGCGGCCTGATCAAGCGGGTAGAGGGGGCCAAGGCCGAGCTTCGTCCGGGGCTGCTGCGGCCGATGGATACGCGGGGAGTTCTGTTGCGACTTCAACACAACGTCAAGCTGCGCCGGCTGCGCGCCGGCGATCTGACCGGCGCGCTGGCCTGCGCCGAGAACATGCTGCGCATCGCCCCCGATAGCGCGGCGCTGTGGCGGGAGACGGCGCTGCTGAACCAGCGGCTGGACCGGGTGGCCGCGGCGCTGGGCTGCTTCGAGAAATTCCTCGATCTGGTGCCGCAGGGTGATGCCGCGAGCCGGGTGCGCTTGGCGATGGAGGAGTTGCGCGCCCGGCTGAATTAGGGCGATGGCCGATCGGACCGACGATCGGCCATCTGCGATCGGATCAGCCCATCCGATCGGATGTTGCCCTCGCCCCGCCGCTCACACGGAGACAACTCTCCCGTGCGGCACCAGCCCCAATTGACGGGAAGTTCGGCCCGGCCCCCGGCCCCGGGGTCGGACCGCCTGCGGGCCTTCGGGGCGCGCGCGCGGATCAGGGCCATCGCCCTCTTGATCTAGGTCAATGAGCAGCCCCAGGCAGGGCCATAGCCTGACGTCATGAACAGCGCAGATCTCATCACGCGATACGACGGCCGGGTACCGCGCTATACCAGCTATCCCACCGCGCCGCATTTCACCCCTGCCATCGGGCCGGAGCGCTATCTCGACTGGCTGCGAACGCTGGCCGAGGATGTGCCGGTCTCGCTCTATGTTCATGTGCCGTTCTGCGACCGGCTCTGCCTGTATTGCGGCTGCAATACCGGTGTGGTCCGTCAGGAGGCGCCGCGCCGCGCCTATGCGGCCCTGCTGGAACGCGAGCTGCGCCTGATCGCCGACACGATCGGGCGCCGGCAGAGGGTCAGCACCGTCCATCTGGGCGGCGGCACGCCGACCACGCTGCCCGCCGATTGTCTCACCGGGCTGATGGATCTGGTCCGTGCGGAATTCGTTCTGTCGCCCGATGCGGAAATCGCCATCGAGCTCGACCCGACCGCCCTCGCCTCGGACCGTCTTGAGGCGCTCGTCGACATGGGCGTCACCCGGGTCAGCCTGGGCGTGCAGGATCTCGATCCGTCGGTGCAGGCGGCCATCGGCCGCATCCAGTCCTATGAGACGACCCTGGCCTGCGTGCGCGCCGTGCGTGGCCTTGGCATCGATGCGATCAATCTCGATCTGATCTACGGCCTTCCGCGGCAGACCGAAACCAGCGTCGCCGAGACGGCGCGTTCGGCGCTGCGCCTGCAGGCCGGGCGCGTCGCGGTGTTCGGTTATGCGCATGTGCCGTGGATGAAGCGCCACCAGTCGCTGATCCCCGAGGAGTCGCTGCCCGGCCCGCAGGCGCGTTTCGACCAGCGCGCCGCGATCGGGCGGGTGCTGGAGGAGGAAGGTGGCTACCTGCCGGTGGGGCTCGATCACTATGCCCGCCCCGACGATGCGCTGGCCCATGCCGCGCGCAGCCGCCGCCTGCATCGCAGCTTCCAGGGCTACACCACCGATGCGGCGCCCGCCCTGATCGGCATCGGTGCCAGCGCCATCGGCTGCCTGCCGCAGGGCTATGTGCAGAACGCCTCCGCCGTCCCCGCCTATTCCGCCGCGATCCGGGCGGGCGGCCTGGCCACCGTGCGCGGCATCGCGCTGTCCTCCGATGACCGGCTGCGCCGTGCCGCGATCGAAACCGTCATGTGCGACCTGCAAGCCGATCTGCCGGCCCTGGCCCGCGCTCATCACGCCGATCCTGCGCCGCTGCTGGCCGCCGCCGCCGCGCTCGAGCGGTTCGAGACCGACGGGCTGGTGCAGCGCGAAGGCGGATTCCTACGGGTGACCGAAGCCGGACGGCCGTTCGTCCGCAACGTCGCGGCGGTGTTCGACGCCTATCTCAATCACGACGAAGCGACGCCTCGCCACGCCCAGGCGGTGTAAGAGGCGCAGGGAAGGACCGAATGTGCGCATTCTCCTGATCCACCCGAACTACCACTCCGGCGGGGCGGAGATCGCGGGCAACTGGCCCCCGGCCTGGGCGGCCTATCTGGCCGGATCGCTGAAGGGGGCCGGCTATACCGACATCCGCTTCATCGATGCGATGACCAATCACCTCTCCGACGAGCAGCTGCGCGAGCTGCTGGCCGCCGAAAAGCCGGACATCATCGGCGCCACCGCCATCACGCCGTCGATCTACAAGGCCGAACGTGCGCTGCAGATCGCCAAGGAGATCCATCCCGACGCGATCACCATCCTGGGCGGCATCCACGCGACCTTCATGTACCAGCAGGTGCTGAGCGAGGCGCCGTGGATCGATGTGATCGTGCGCGGCGAAGGCGAGGAAATCCTGATCGAGCTCGTGCAGCTCATCGATGCGGGCGCCTGGCCCGCCGATCGCCACAGTGTCAAGGGTCTCGCCTTCAGTGAGACCGATGCCGATGGCACCCGGATCGTCGCGACCGCCGCCGCCGCAACGGTGAAGGATCTCGATGCGATCAGCCCCGATTGGGGCATCCTGGAGTGGGAGAAATACAAATACATCCCCCTCAATTGCCGCGTCGCGATTCCGAACATGGCCCGCGGCTGCCCGTTCACCTGCTCGTTCTGCTCGCAATGGAAGTTCTGGCGCGACTACCGGGTGCGCGATCCCGTCAAGGTCGTGGACGAGATCCAGACGCTCTACGAACGCTACGATGTCCGGTTCTTCATCCTCGCCGACGAGGAGCCGACGATCAACCGCAAGAAGTTCATCCAGTTCTGCGAGGAACTGATCGCGCGCGGCCTGAACGAAAAGCTCACCTGGGGCATCAACACCCGCGTCACCGACATCCTGCGGGATGCCGAATTCCTCCCGCTCTATCGCCGCGCAGGCCTGCTGCACGTCTCCCTCGGCACCGAGGCGGCGGCGCAGATGAAGCTCGACCGGTTCAACAAGGAAACCAAGGTCAGCGACAACAAGCGGGCGATCCAGCTGCTGCGTGAGGCTGGGATCGTGGTCGAGGCCCAGTTCATCGTGGGGCTGGAGAACGAGACCGCCGAGACGCTCGAGGAAACCTATCGGATGGCGCTCGACTGGAAGCCCGATCTGGCCAACTGGTCGATGTACACACCCTGGCCCTTCACCCAGCTGTTCCAGGAGCTGAGCAGCAAGATCGAGGTCTTCGACTACGAAAAATACAATTTCGTCACCCCGATCATGCGGCCGGAAGCGATGGATCGTGCCGAGCTGCTCGATCGGGTGATGAACAACTACCGGCGCTTCTACATGCGCAAGGCGCTGTTTTCCTATCCGTGGTCCGGAACCGGCCAGCGGCGGCGCTATCTGCTCGGCTGTCTCAAGGCCTTCCTCAAATCGGGCTTCGAGCGCAAATTCTACGATCTCGGCAAGGTCGGCTACTGGGGGCCGCAGTCGAAGAAGAAGGTCGATTTCCATTTCGACGAGAACCGTCGCCCGGCCGCCGCCCAGATGGCGGACTGGAAGGCCAGCGCCGACAGCGCCCGCAAGTCCCGGCCCAAGCCCCAGGCCGTCACGATGACCGCCTGCGGCAGCAGCGAACACCGGTTGGACGAGCATGAACCGCATAGCCACACTCACCACTGAGCGCGTGGCGGAAGACCCGCGGGATACGCAGGGATATGCCGGAAGGATCGGGCCGAACGCGGTCAGCCAGCTGATCCTGTCCCTGAGAGCAGCCGGGCTCGAGCGCGCGATGGCCCCGGCCTTCGCGCGCGCCGGCGCGACGGCCTGGCTCGCGGCCCCGCCAGAGGCAATGGTGGATGCGGGCCGGGCCGGCCGGCTGCATCGCGCGGTCCGCGCCAGCCTGCCGCCGGCGCGGGCCGCCGCGGTGATGGCCGATGCCGGGCGGCGGACCGCGGATTACCTGCTGGCCACACGGATCCCCCGGCCGGTGCAGCTTCTCCTGAAGCTGCTCCCTGCGCGGGTTTCGGCGCTGATCCTGGTCTCGGCGATCCGTCGCCATGCCTGGACCTTCGCGGGTGCCGGGCATTTCTCGGCACAGGCCGGATCGCCCACGCGCTTCGCCCTGACCGCCAACCCGCTCTGTGGCGGAGAGCAGTCGCCGAACCCGGTCTGCGCCTGGCACGAAGCGGTTTTCGAGCGCCTGTTCCAGGCATTGGTGTCCCCCTCCGCCCGCGCCGTCCAGACATCCTGCGAGGCCTGTGGCGATGATCACTGCGGCTTCGTGCTGTCATGGCGGTCCGGGCCTGTCATTGCGCCCGGCGCTGCCACGCCGGCCCGTGATCGCCCGGCCAGGCTGCACTGCGAGGCCCCCCGGAGCGCGCGTCCGGTTCGCAAGCATTCCGATGACCGCAGGCCTGTCTGACCTGTCGGACCGACCTTTGACGTGATGACCATAGCGCCGACGATCGAGGCATTGGGTGACCGACCTTCCCGACCTCAGCGACCTGTCGCATGACGAGAAGAACGCTCTGATCCGAGCGCTCTGGGCCCAGGTCCACGCGCGTACGGGACAGGTCCAGACCGTGACCTCGCGGGTCGCGGCGCTCGAGGCGAGGCTCGTCCACTCGTCCAGGCCGGCCGATTCTCCGCCGGCCCGGCAGGACGGTGGCACGCGCGCAGCGGAGAGCGGGATGGCGCGCACGCTCCTGTGCGCCGCCTGCCAGGCGGTGCTGGGCGGGGCCGTGCCGGGCGGGACCGCGCCGAGCGCGCCAGGCCGGGGCGAGCGCCACGCGCCGGATCGAGCAGCGGGCCATCCGCCAGCGGGCGATCGAGAGGAGAGCCCGCCAGATCCGGCAAGTGCGGCGCGCAACGGTTGATCAGTATCAACGACGGGCCCGGCCCGTTTGCGTAAGTCCTGATCACACGACAGCATCACGGGCGGGGCCGTCGCCACCGCGTCCGCAGATGCGCCCGCCCCCCGGTATCAGGAGATCAGCATGGTGCCCTCACGCCTCGATCAGATGCGCGCGATGGCCGGCCAGAGGGGCGATCAGACGGGCGATGCCGGCGCGAAGGCGGTGACCGCGGCGGCGGTTCCCCGGCCGGCGGACAGGTCGGCGAGCGTGCCGGCCATCGACCGAGGTGGCGGGATCACCGCTGCGGAGCCCTGGTCCTGGGGGGGCGGCGCTGCGATCCTCGATCGGCTCCTGCATGCCTCGCAGGCCCGCCTGACCGGCTCGCTCTCGCCGGCATCGCTCACCCTGGCCTATCTGGACTGGGCCCTGCATCTGGCCAACGCCCCGGGACGAAGGCTCGAACTGCTGGAGGAGGCGGCGCGCCAATGGGCCCGTCTTGGCACGCCTCCCCGATGGATCGCGCCCGCCCGCGGCGATCATCGCTTCGCCGATCCCGCCTGGGCGCGCCCGCCGTTCAATGCCATCGCCCAGGCCTTTCTGCTCGGCGAGGCGTGGTGGCGCGATGCCACGCGCGGGCCGCCCGGGGTTGCGAAATCGCATGGCGATGTGGTGTCCTTCGTCACGCGTCAGGCGCTCGATGTCTTTGCGCCCTCGAATTTTCCCTGGACGAATCCCGAGGTTGTGCAGGCGACGATCGCACGGGGGGGCAGGAACTTCGTGGACGGCTTGCGGAACTTCGCCGAGGATCTCCAGCGCCTGGCCGGCGGCCTGCCGACGGACGAGGCGGGCGGCTTCGTGGTCGGCAGGGATGTTGCCGTGACCCCGGGCAAGGTCATTCTGCGCAACGAACTGATGGAGCTGATCCAGTACGAACCTCAGACCGGGACGGTTCATCCCGAGCCCATCCTGATCGTTCCCGCCTGGATCATGAAATACTATATCCTCGATCTCTCACCGAACAACTCGTTCATCAAGTTCCTGGTCGCCAGCGGCTACAGCGTGTTCTGCGTGTCCTGGCGCAATCCCGGACCCGAACTCCGCGAGACATCGCTCGACGACTACCGCCGGCTCGGGGTGATCGCCGCGATCGACGCGGTGACGGCGATTGCCGGCGGACAAAAGATCCATGCCTGCGGCTATTGTCTCGGCGGCACACTGCTCACCATCGCGGCGGCCGCGATGGCGCGCGATGGCGATGACCGGCTGCTCACCGTCAGCCTGCTCGCCGCGCAGACCGATTTCACCGAAGCCGGCGAACTGCAGCTGTTCACCGACGAGAGCCAGCTCGCGCTGCTCGATGACGTGATGTGGCAGCAGGGCTATCTCGACAGCACCCAGATGGCCGGCGCCTTCGAGATGCTGCGATCGAACGACCTGGTCTGGTCGCGGATCATCAAGACCTATCTTCTCGGCGAGCGCGAGAAGCCGTTTGATCTGATGGCGTTGAACGCCGATGCCACCCGCATGCCGTTCCGCATGCACTCCGAATATCTGCGGCGCATGTTCCTGCACAATGATCTGGCCGAGGGACGCTACCGGGTCGATGCCCGCCCGGTCGCGGTCTCGGCGATCCGTGTGCCGATCTTCGCGGTGGGGACGGAGGCGGATCACGTCGCGCCCTGGCGATCGGTCTACAAGATCCATCTGCTGAACGAAGGCGAGATCACTTTCGTGCTGACCTCCGGCGGTCATAATGCGGGGATCGTCAGCGAGCCGGGCCATCCGGGCCGGCATTACCGCATCGCCCGTCGGGCAGCGCAGGGCTTCTATGCTGCCCCCGAATTCTGGGCGGAGACGGCGCAGGAGCATCAGGGATCCTGGTGGACCGCCTGGGTTGACTGGCTGGATGCGCGTTCCTCCGCTGTCGGGCCTCCGCCGGCCATGGGGGGGGCGGAAAAGGGCTACCCTGTCCTGGCCGACGCCCCCGGCACCTATGTGCGCGAGAGCTGATGCAGCGGTTTACGCGGGCCAGTCGGGTCTGGCCGGGTCGGTGCGTCTATGGTCCGATCCTGGCGCCTGGTCGGAAGGCGTCCGGCCCGAGCAAGGCTGGTGGAACGCGCGAGGCGGAGCGCCTCGTCCGACGCGCAGCCCAGGGAAGTGAGCAGCAGCATGGATGACATCAAGGTCGATCCGGATCTCATGATCGAGAACCAGACCTTCGAGGAGATCGCGATCGGCGACAGCGCCAGTCTTTCGCGCACGGTGACGCAGCAGGATATCGACCTCTTCGCGGTCGTCTCGGGGGACGTCAATCCCGCTCATATGGATCCGGCCTATGCCGGTACCGACATCTTCCACAGGGTGATCGCCCATGGCATGCTCGGAGCCGGGCTGATCTCGAGCGTGCTCGGCACGAAGCTGCCCGGCCCCGGCACCATCTATCTCTCCCAGGATCTGCGCTTTCTCCATCCCGTCGGCATCGGTGATACGATCACCGCGACGCTGAAGGTCCTCGAGAAGCATCCCGAGAAGGGGGATCTGGTGCTCGATTGCCGCTGCATCAATCAGCAGGGCAAGCTGGTGATCAGCGGCACCGCAACGGTCCGGGCGCCGACCGAGAAGGTGCGCCGGCCGCGCATCGAGCTGCCCGACGTGCGGCTGAGCCGGCACCAGCGCTTCCATGCGCTGATCGCGGCGACCTCCGGCCAGGAACCCCTGGCGACCGCCGTCGCGCATCCCTGCGACGCCAACGCGCTGGGGGCGGCGGTGGAAGCGGCCCGTGCCGGGCTGATCACCCCGATCCTGGTCGGGCCCAGGGCGAAGATCCTCCGGGCGGCCGAGCACGCGCAGCTCGACATCACGAGGTTCCGCATCGTCGATACCCCGCACAGCGAAGCCGCGGCGGCGGAGGCCGTCGCGCTGGTGCGGCGGGGCGAGGCGGCGCTGCTGATGAAGGGCTCGCTCCACACCGATGAACTGCTCCATGCCGTGCTCTCGCCCGATCTCGGTCTGCGCACCAACCGCTGGCTCAGCCATGTCTATCTGATGGATGTGCCCTGCTACCCTCGTCCGCTGCTGGTGACCGACGCGGCGGTGAACATCCTGCCCGATCTCGAGCAGAAGCGTGACATCGTCCAGAACGCGATCGATCTCGCCCTCGTCATGGGGATCGAGAAGCCGAAAGTGGCGCTGCTCTCGGCGGTGGAGACCGTCAATCCCCGGATGCGGTCCACGCTGGATGCTGCCGCACTCTGCAAGATGGCCGATCGCGGACAGATCGTGGGCGGTCTGCTCGACGGGCCACTCGCATTCGACAATGCCGTCAGCCCGGCGGCCGCGCAGCAGAAGGGCATCGTCTCCCCGGTGGCCGGGCAGGCCGACATCCTGCTGGTACCCGATCTCGAGGCGGGGAACATGCTGGCCAAGCAGCTGATCTTCCTCTCCGGTGCCGATGCCGCGGGGATCGTGCTCGGCGCGCGCGTGCCGATCATCCTGACCAGCCGCGCCGATGGCGAGCGGACGCGGATCGCCTCCTGCGCGGTGGCGGTGCTGATCGCCCGGCGGCGGGCGGCGGCGGCGCAGACCGCGGTTTCCGTCTGAGCCATGCTGCCGGTTGTCCTGACACTCAACGCAGGATCCTCGAGCCTCAAATTCGGGTTCTTCGAGGCCGCGAGGCCCGGGCAGCCCAGCCTGCTCGCCCGCGGGGCCGTTGAAGGGATCGGGACCGCGCCGCATTTCGTGGTGCATGATCCTGCTGGCGCGGTGCTGGTGGAGCGGCGCTGGGCGGACCCGAAGGAAGCGTTCCAAACGCTGCTGCAGGCGGCTCTGGTGTGGGCCGAGAGCCATCTCGGGGCCGATCGCCTGGTCGCGGTCGGGCATCGCGTCGTGCATGGCGGGCCCGACCATCACCGGCCGGAACGGGTGAGCCCCGCATTGCTGCTCGCGCTCGACGCGCTGAGCCCGCTCGCGCCCCTGCACGAGCCTCATAATATCGCGCCGATCCGGGCCATCGCCGCGGCCCGGCCCGATCTGGCGCAGGTCGTCTGCTTCGATACGGCCTTCCACCACTTCATGCCCCCCGTAGCCACCCGCTTCGCGCTGCCCCGCCACTACGCGACCTCCGGCATCCGGCGCTACGGGTTTCACGGCCTGTCCTATGAGTATATCGCCGGGCGGCTGCAGGACGCCGCCCCGGACCTCGCCCGGGGCCGGGTCATCGCCGCCCATCTCGGCAACGGCGCAAGTCTCTGCGCCATGCTGGCCGGCCGCAGTATCGATACGACCATGGGTTTCACCGCGCTCGATGGTCTGGTGATGGGAACCCGCTGCGGGACTCTCGATCCCGGCGTGATCCTGTATCTGCAGCAGACCCGCGGGCTGGGCGTGGAGGCGATCGAGCAGCTGCTCTACCGGGACTCCGGCCTGCTCGGCGTGTCCGGCGGGATCGGCAGCGACATGCGGACTCTTCTGGACAGCGATGATCCGCATGCGCGTGAGGCGATCGAGCTGTTCGTCTACCGGATCGCGCGGGAGGTTGGCGGCCTGGCGAGCGTGCTGGGCGGGCTCGATGGACTCGTCTTCACCGCCGGGATCGGCGCACATGCACCCGAGATCCGCGCGATGGTGTGCGCGCGGCTCGGATGGTTGGGCGCAGTTCTCGACCCGGAAGCCAATGCAGGCGGTGCCGCGGTGATCAGCGCCCCGGAAAGCCGCATTTCGGTGCGCGTCATTCCCACCGATGAGGAAGCGATGATCGCCCGGCATACGCTGGCGACGATCGGGCTGCCGCCGATCGCCGGCTGAGCCGGATCACCGCGTTTTGCGCGAACCCGGCCGGATCAGACCAGGGACCCTTCAGGAGAATCGCCATGCCCCCCGATCAGGCGCCACGTGCCGCGGCCACCGGCGAGACCAGCGGCACGACCGGAAGTGCCGTCTTCGGACTGCGGGGCAAGCGCGGGCTGATCGTGGGCATCGCCAATTAACACAGCATCGCCGCCGGCTGCGCGGAGGTCTTCGCCCGCGCCGGCGCAGAGCTCGCCGCGACCTATCTGAACAGCAAGGCCGAGCCCTTCGTGCGCCCGATCACCGATCGCCTGGGATGCAGCCTGGTGCTGCCCTGCGATGTCCAGGTGCCGGGCCAGCTGGAGGCCGTCTTCGACCGGATCCGCGCGGACTGGGGAAGTCTCGATTTCCTGCTCCATTCGATCGCCTTCGCGCCGCGCGAGGATCTGCATGGCCGGGTCACGGATTGCTCGGCCGCCGGTTTCGATATCGCGATGAACGTCTCCTGCCACTCCTTCATCCGCATGGCCCGTCTGGCCGAGCCGCTGATGGCGGCTGGCGGCTGTCTGCTGGCGGTGACGTTCTATGGTTCCCAGCGCGTGGTGGAGCACTACAATCTGATGGGCCCGGTCAAGGCGGCGCTCGAAAGCAGCATGCGCTACATCGCCGCCGAACTGGGCCCGAAGGGCATTCGCGCGCATGCGATTTCGCCCGGTCCCATCCGCACCCGCGCGGCGAGCGGCATCGAACGGTTCGACGAACTCCTGGACGCGGCAGCGGCGCGGACGCCGGAGCATCACCTCGTGGATATCAGCGATGTCGGCAATCTGGCGGCGTTCCTGGTCAGCGACGCCGCGCGCCGGATCACTGGCACGGTGATCCCCGTCGATGGCGGGGAGCATCTCGCGGCCTGAGCCTAGTGTCCTGCCCTCGAAGATCGCGGTTCCTCACCGCGACCTTCGGGGATCAGCAGGCCACTGAAAACAAAGAGCTGGTGTCCCGGTTCCGACCACATTTCAATGCTGCGAATTTCGGAATCGAAACGCTAGAGCAACATCAGATCGGATAAAGTTGCCCGGCAAAACAATAAGCAAGAGTGGCGGCCGATCCTCTATCAGATCGGGCACCGCTCCAGCCGGGCCGCGACCTTGCTGGCCGCGCGGCCCGGTCAGTCGTCGCGGCGGCTCGCCGTTTCGCCGGCGGCGAGTTCGATGATCTCCGCCGTGATCTCCTCCTGCCTGACCTGCCGCTGCGTCGCCTGCAAGGCGGAGAGCTGCCGCTCGATCTGACTGCGCGCGGCGGCCATCGCTTCCATCCGGGCCTCGCTTTCCCCGGCGAAGGCATGCAGCGCCGCATGGCACAGCTGCGCGTGGAGATAATCCGCTGCGAGCTCGCTCAGAAGCTGCGCGGCGGGCAGATTGGTCAGAGGCGCCATGGCCTCCGAAGGCCGGGGAAAGCCTGTCAGGTCGAGGGGGATCAGGCGCGGGCGCAGGACATGCGTGCCATCGCCGGGCCGCCATTGGCTGAACACGACATCGAGCCGGTCGATCTGCCCGGTGGCGATCCGGGCATAGAGGGCTTCGGCGATGCGATCGGCGAGCCGCGGCAGACCGAGCGAATGGGAGGGCATCGCAATCGTCCAGTCGGGGGCGAGCCCTCTTTCGGCAGCGACGCTCGTCCCGCGCGTGCCGATCAGGAACAGCATGGCGGTCGCGAGATCGGGACCGACCGAGTCGAGCACGTGCTCGCTGAAGGCACCGGCGAAACCCTGTTCGGCGCAGAACAGCACGATCGCCGGCCGGGCCGACCGGCGAGGGGCTGCGGGGTCGGCGGCCGGTGCACGCGCCAGCGCGCGCCCGAGCGCCGCTTCGATCGCCGCGGCGTAGTCCTCCACCGCGGCAAGCTGGCCGCGGGCCTGCTGGGCGCGTGCCGCCGCGATGCCGCGCATGGCATTCACCACGGCGCCGAGCTGGCGCATGCCCTCGATGCGGGCGGTGACATCGGCAAGCCGCTCGGTCATGGTCCGGGCGCCGTCAGGCCGGCCTGCTCCGGCGCGGCGGCCGGCAGGATCGTCCGGACATACCGGCCGAGCGCCTCCAGGAGCAGCCGCTTGCGCGCCTCATCCAGCGTGCCGGTTTCCCCGATCAGCCGGACCGCCTCGGCGGCATCGCGGTCGAGCGCTTCCCCGAGCCCGGCGCGGAAACCGGCGAGGCTGGGCAGGGGGAGCGGATCGAGCAGGCCGGACTGCACGGCAAGCACCAGCGCCACTTCATCGGCGAGGCGCAGAGGCGCGTGCTGGGGCTGGTTCAGGATCGCACGGATCCTGGCCCCCCGGGTCAGCTGGCTGCGAACCCGCACATCCGGCATGCCGCCGAAGCGGGTGAAGGTCTCCAGTTCGAGGAACTGGGCATAGTCGAGGCGCAGCGTGCGCGCGACATCGCGAAGCGCCTGGGACTGGGTCTTGCCGCCGACCCTGCTGACACTGGTGCCGACATCGATGGCCGGCTTCTGCCCCTCGTGGAACAGCCTGGCGTCCAGCACGATCTGGCCGTCGGTGATCGAGATCAGATTGGTCGGGATATAGGCGCTGAGATTGCCGGCATCGGTCTCCGCGATCGGCAGCGCCGTCAGCGATCCGCCGCCCTTCCCGGGCGACAGCTTGGCCGCGCGTTCCAGCAGCCGGGCATGCACGTAGAACACATCACCCGGATAGGCTTCACGGCCCGGGGACTGGCGCGTCAGCAGCGCGATCTCGCGATGGCTCGCGGCGTGCTTGGTCAGGTCATCGACCACGACCAGCGCGTGCTGACCGCGATCACGGAAATACTCGGCCATGGTGAAGCCGGCGAACGGCGCGATCCATTGCAGCCCGGGCGAGCTCGCCGATCCCGCGACGACGATGATGCAGCGTCCGGGCGCGCCGCCGGCCGCGATTGCATCGATGGCGCGGCGGACGCTGGAACTCTTCTGGCCGACCGCGACATAGACGCAGACGATGTCGCGGCTCTTCTGACTGATGATCGTGTCGATCCCGATGGTGGTCTTGCCGATGGCGCGGTCGCCGATGATCAGTTCCCGTTGGCCGCGGCCGAGGGCGAACAGCGTGTCGATCACGGC